>NZ_JBALPC010000038.1:0-22076 GCF_036965225.1 Bacillus sp. JJ1474
CATAGTGAGTGTTTCTGCCAGTCCAAGGTCAAAACGCTCGTCATGAAGTCTCCATAGTGAGTGTTTCTGCCAGTCCAAGCCCAAAACTCTCACCATAAAGGCCCAGAGTAACGCTATCCCAAAAAATCAGCACAATCCCAAATCAAAAGCCCTTAGAAAAATTCTAAGGGCTCCTTGATTTATGTCTTCTGTTCTTCAGGCACTAAAATTTGTCCCTTTTTACCGGTTTTCAGCAGGGTTTGATGGGTCGCTTCCGATAGCTCGATAAGCTTATATGGCTTAATTAAAAAGTCGTTGGCCCGAGGGATAATCCCTTCTAAATCGGTTGAGATAAAATTTTAATAGAATGAAAGAATCCCCATCTATGGTTAATCATTTCCCTATCAAACAAAATATAGTCTTCACACAATCATTCGTCAATCCCTTTTTCTGTGTCTGAAAAATGTTATTTTTTTGCTGATGTTTTAAGTAAATTTTTTAATTTTACTAGTTTAAGATTTCGGCTCCTTGACCACAATGAGTTAGTGAAGGGGCGTGGAGAATATGAAAACAAAAACAGCGGTAAATTTATATATGATTATCTTATGTATTGGAACTATTTTAAGTTTATATATACCACAAAGTGACACATTGGCGGAAGATCAGCTTGTCATTCCAAATGAGGCGATACGTTTAAGAATTCTAGCAAATAGTGATAGAGAAGCTGATCAAGTACTAAAGCGTCAGGTGAGAGACGCGGTGAATGAGGAAATTACTAAATGGGTAGCAGAATTAACATCTATTGATGAGGCAAGAAGTTTACTTCGATCCAAGCTGCCAGAAATTCAAGCAATCGCAGAAGAAGTGGCAGCGGAAAACCAATCAGAACAAGAGGTTAAGGTGAATTTCGGCAAGGTAGACTTTCCAACGAAGCTTTACGGGCAATTCCTTTATCCAGCAGGTGAATATGAAGCCATCCTGATTTCACTTGGTGACGCGCAAGGAGCTAACTGGTGGTGCGTATTATTCCCGCCGCTTTGCTTCCTCGATTTCTCAAATGGGGTAGCGGTAAGTGATGGATTTGAAGAAGATGGAACGAAAGAAGCGGCGGCCGCAGAAAACAAGCAGGAGAAAGAAGAGAAGACACCTCCAGTCTATACGGAAGAGGACGAACAGCCTGTGAAAGTTAAATTTTTCTTAGTCGAGCTTTGGGAGAAAATTTTCGGATAAGGAACTGGGTATCTGTTCAAAAATATGATTTTTTTGCACATAAAGACTTGTTAACGACAATTTTATTTTCCACAGAAGCAGTTCTACTATCTCTATTTTTTCATATGAATATAGTAAGTTTCTACATACTTAATAGAACAGAATGGGATGAAATTTACTAATAGAATATGATGAACGAGGTGGAACGATGGCGGCTTTCATAAGATGTGCAGTGGCGGAGGATGTTGAGAGATTAACAAGTTTTTTGGCAGAGGCGAAACTTAATACAGATGGACTAGCGGAATCCATCGATTATTTTTTAATCATGGAGAATGATCAAGGGAATGTGAAAGCCACGCTTGGGATTGAGCCATTAGGGACAAGGGGATTGCTCCGCTCTCTTGCCATGGCAAAGGATATGTCTGAAAACGAGCTATTCGTCCTTTTCGAGCAGATCCTAATGTTAGCAAGAGACAGGAAGTTGCAATCTCTTTACCTCTCCTCCAATAAAAAAACCTCGCTGGCCTTTTTTCAGCTGTTAGGTTTTAAAGAAGTGAATAAGCTGAGTTTGCCACAGGAGCTCTATGAATCCGATCATGTAAAACATATTTTAACTGTGGACAACTCATTCTTTTTGACATTATCCCTGTAAAATGTGGATATATTGGCGAAGTTATGCACAAATTCGAGTTATCTATCCACAAATTGTGGATAATACTTGAGTTATCCTCCATCTTCTTTTATACTTTCAAAAGTAATTAACATATAAAACAAGTAAACAAAGGATTTTTTTTACGATATTAAGGTGCCAAAAGAAGGTGGAGCATTATGAATACGAAAAGATGGTCAGTGGATAAATATGTGGATGATCTCGAAAGTTATCCACAAATCGCACAGGTTGCTGACCTTTTAAAAAATAATGAAGTTGTAGCATTCCCGACAGAAACGGTTTACGGCTTGGGTGGAAACGCGGAAAATAGCGAGGCTGTAGCGAAAATTTTTGCAGCCAAAGGAAGACCGAGTGATAATCCACTGATTATCCACATTGCGGAGGACCAACAGCTTAATGATTTTGCGGAGGACATATCAGATCAGGCTAAGCTGTTGATAAAGGAATTCTGGCCAGGTCCGCTTACCCTTATTTTTAAAAAGAAAGAGGGAATGCTTTCAGATCAGGCGACAGCAGGCTTATCCACAGTTGCTGTTCGTATGCCGGATCATCCTGTTGCGTTAGCCATCCTGAAGAGATCGGGCCTTCCGATTGCCGCACCGAGTGCAAATCGCTCAGGAAAGCCAAGTCCGACAACCGCTGAGCATGTGTGGGAGGACCTAAACGGGAAGATTGCGGGAATTGTGGACGGTGGTCAAACGGGTGTGGGTCTGGAATCGACCGTATTGGATTGCACAGAAGAAATCCCCGTTATTTTGCGGCCGGGTGCAGTGACAAAGGAACAGATAGAAGCCGTGATTGGTGAAGTGTCCGTTGATGCAGCGCTCCTGGATGCAGGTCAGGCGCCGAAATCTCCGGGAATGAAATACCGCCACTATGCTCCAGATGCACCGCTATATTTAGTGGATGGATCAAGAGAGTTTATCCAAACGCTTGTGGATAAGAAGAAGGAGGAGGGGTTGACCGTTGGGGTGTTAACAACTGTGGAAAACCAAGCCTTCTATCAAGCGGACTATGTCGTACCTTGTGGACAACGGGAAAATCTTGAAACCGTTGCGAGCTATTTATATGAAGCATTAAGGAAATTCAACAATACAAACGCAGATATTATCTATAGCGAAATGTTCCCGAATGAAGGAGTCGGCGTTGCCGTCATGAACCGCCTTTTGAAGGCAGCGGGGCATCGCGTTATTTAATGGGATGAGGGATAGGACCTCGTCTCATTTTTTTGTAGTCATGGGGTCTATTTTTCCCCGGGGGATATGGCCTAACCCCTCGCTAGGTTGGGTCACTCGGTCCATTTTGGTTCGGGGAACTGACCTATTGTTCGCTGATAAGGGTTACTAGTCCCGCTTTTTTTAGGAGGCTATGGTCAGGACCCTTGTTATTGAGGAGGATTCCCAAGCTTTTATCGCTTTTCGATTCTAAATCCACTTGGACATGCATATGTTGAAATAGCAAGTCCAAGGAGGAGAAATGATGGCAGGTTTATTCGGAGAAATACTAACACTTACGATTATGGCATTCGCTCTAGCGATGGATGCTTTTTCAGTGGGCTTGGGGATGGGCATGTATAAGCTCCGCCTTAGACAAATATTCAAAATTGGAATGACCATCGGCTTTTTCCATGTTTGGATGCCTCTCTTTGGAATAATTGCAGGGAGATTGTTATCAGAAAAATTCGGTGCCATTGCCACCTATGTCGGCGGCGGGCTCCTGCTCATATTAGGTATACAAATGGTCTGGTCAGGATTCCAGAAGGAAAAAAGCAGCATGATTACGCCAGTGGGACTAGGCTTAATGCTCTTTGGTTTCAGCGTAAGCTTAGACAGCTTTTCTGTTAGCTTAACCCTAGGAATTTACGGGGCCAAAACGTTGTTAGTTTTGACAAGCTTCGGCGTAACCGCTACCGTCCTAACGTGGCTCGGCCTGCTCGTAGGCAGAAAGGTCCAGGGCTGGCTCGGCACTTATAGTGAAGCCCTTGGCGGAAGCATTCTTTTTGCGTTTGGGATTAAGCTTCTATTGGGGTAGGGAGCAGCGCTGCGGATTCGTGTACGGATTTGATAAACAATCTTTTCGGAAAGGATGGTGACTATCCTTTCTTATTTGTTGTCTCCCAAAAAAGATTTTACATTATAAGCGTTTGGAAGGATAAAGTCGAGAAAGGCTTACATTAGTCCGTTCAATGTAAGTGTTTAGATGGATAAAGCGAAAAAAAGCTAACATAGGAGTGTTCTATGTAAGCGTTTGGAGGGATGAAGTCTCAAAACACTAACATAGGGTCATTCAATGTAAGCGTATTGAGGGGTGAAGACGCCAAAAGCTAACATAGCCCCGTTCAGAGTATAGTTTTTCTAATTATTATAAAAATTTTTCACATACAATACTATTGAATCTGGGAACTTTGGCTTATAATGGAATGAAAGGAGGCGCAGCTATGACTCGAATTTTATTTGTGTGCACGGGGAACACATGTCGGAGCCCGATGGCTGAGGCCATTTTGAGGAATATGGGGATTTCTGGTGTAGAGGTGAAATCTGCAGGCGTTTATGCTCAAGATGGAAGCGATGCGTCCGAACATACACGAACGGTTCTGGCGGAAGAAGGAATCGACTTGGATCATCAAGCTGCCATGATCAACGAAAGCCTAGTGAATTGGACAAGCTGTATTTTGACCATGACGGAAAGCCATAAGGCCGCAGTCACTCGGATGTTTCCAAATGCCTCGGGAAAAACATTTACGTTGAAGGAATTTGCCGGAAATGATGGGGACCTGGATATCATAGATCCTTTCGGGGGTCCCGTTGAAATGTATCGAAAAACCTTCGATGAGATGAAAATAGCTTTATCGGAAATAATAAAAAAATTATAAAGCAAATATTTTTTTCAGGGGGAGCATAATGGGGGAAAAGCAAAGATACAAATTTGGGTTGAGAAAGAAACTTGTATGTTTTATTACAATTTTAGCCATCATTACGTATTCAACAAGTGCATTCTTTATTTATTTCCTATACCCAATGATCAAAAATTCATTGCCTTTTAATGAGGTCCTTTTCAGCGTTATTACATTAAGCTTAGGCATTATTTGGTCGGCGATTTTGGCCTTTTTTGCTGCGGGCTTCATTATAAAGCCATTGCAAAAGCTAGAGAAAATGGCATTAAAAGCTGCGCAAGGGGATATTCAAGAGGATGTGGAGTTAGCGAAATCTGATGATGAAATTCGCTCACTTGGGGTTGCCTTTAATGACATGCTTGCGAATTTAAGGGAAATGGTTCAAAAAATTGATGAGAACTTTCGCGAAACGAATGATAAGGTAATCGCGATTTCCAAGGAATCCTCTTATGCGGCAGAGCAAGCTAATTCCATTGCTCGAACGATCAATGAAATCTCACTTGGAGCTGACAATTCAGCGATTGCGATTCAGTCTACTGCGGAACTAGTTGAAGATGTAATTAGCATCGCGGAAGAGGTTCAAGAGAAAGCGAGAGCTTCTGTATCCGTTTCGAGTGAAATGGTTCAGGATCTTCATGATTCGAAAAAGGTGATTCATTCTCTCGTATCAGGCATTGAAAAGCTTGCCAATGAAAATCAGGAATCTCTGCAAACGGTTATTCGTTTAGAGGAGAATGCTAGAAAAGTAGAGCAGATTATTCAGCTTGTCGGTGACATTGCCGCTCAGACGAATCTACTTGCCCTAAATGCTTCCATTGAAGCAGCGCGTGCCGGGGAGCATGGGAAAGGGTTTGCCGTTGTCGCGGAGGAAGTAAGAAAGTTAGCTGACGAAAGTGCAACCGCGGTTCAAGGAATTTCTGAATTAATTTCGAATATCCAAGCTGAGGTTCAAAATGTCGTTAAGCAAATTTCTGAGCAAGTCGAGACCGCTAACAATGAAGCGAAAAAAGGGACAGAAACGAATATAGTCATCGAGGAAATGACGAAAACCGTCAACGAAATGGCTTCCTTCGTTTCAGCCATTACCGATTTGGTCGACCGTCAAATGGAAAGCATTCAACATACATCCACACAATCTCAAGAGGTAGCAGCGATTGCAGAAGAAACCTCTGCAGGTGCTCAGGAAGTGGCAACAGCCACAGACCAGCAAAACGAAGTCATGTCGAATGTCGAAAATCTAGCCAATGAACTAAAGGAACAAGCAGAAAAATTAAAGAATACAATTACGAGATTTCAAATTTAGTAGTGGAGAGTCTTCTGTTTCAGGAGGGCTCTCTTTTTAACTACTCCCACAAAATCGTCCCCTTGCACACTTCTCATTTCTTATGTCAAAATAACAGTATACTTAAAAAAATTAGTGTTTCTGATAAATAGGAGGATTATATATGAAGGTAGCAATTGCATCAGATCATGGCGGCATTCAAATTCGCGAGGAAATTAAAGGGCTCATGACAGAAATGGGCATTGAATTTGAGGACTTTGGCTGTGATTGCGAAACATCTGTGGATTATCCGGATTATGCATTGCCTGTTGCTGAAAAGGTAGCGAAAGGTGAGTTTGATAAAGGGATTCTTGTTTGCGGAACTGGAATCGGGATGAGCATTGCAGCAAATAAGGTGAAGGGCATCCGCTGTGCACTCGTTCATGATACCTTCAGTGCGAAGGCAACACGTGAACATAATGACAGCAATATGCTGGCAATGGGGGAACGCGTCATTGGTCCAGGGCTGGCACGTGAAATTGCGAAGGTATGGCTGACAACGGAATACGAAGGCGGACGCCACGAAAACCGCGTTGGAAAAATTAAGGATTACGAAAATAAATAAGGTGAAGCTTCCGGTTATTGGACAGGTTCTCTGGAAAACGCTGAAACCTGTACAGAAAGCTTGACTTGTTGGACAGGTTCTCGGAGGAATCATTGAAAGCTGTCCATGAACCTTGATTTATTGGACAGGTTTTCGGAAAAACATAGAAAGCTGTCCATGAACCTCGATTTATTGGACAGGTTTTCGGAAAAACATAGAAAGCTGTCCAAGAACCTTGATTTGTTGGACAGGTTCTTGGAAAAGGATAGAAAGCTGTCCAAGAATGTTGATTTGTTGGACAGGTTCTTGGAAAAACGCTGAAAACTGTCCATGAACCTTGATTTATTGGACAGGTTCTTGGAAAAACGCTGAAACCTGTCCAGAACATTCAACAGCTGAGGTTAAGGCCTGTTTTATCAAAAATAAAAAACGAAGCTTCCGAAAGGGTGAGCTTTTTATGACGGAATTGATTCAAGTTTGGGAAAAACAGCTAACAGATATTATTCAAGATTTTAGTGAGCAAGTGTCCCTTGATCAGCGGCATATTTTTGTGATCGGCTGCAGCACAAGTGAGGTGGCAGGGAAGAGAATCGGAACGGCTGGTACTGAACAGGTAGCCGAAATGATTTTTTCAAAACTAAAAAGCTTTAGTGAAAAAACGGGTGTGGCTCTCGCCTTTCAATGCTGTGAACATTTGAACCGCGCTTTAGTTATCGAGAGGCAAACAGCGGAGCGGAATAGTCTTGATGAAGTAACCGTGGTTCCGGTTCGTACGGCTGGCGGAGCTATGGCAACGTATGCGTTTGAGCATTTCGAGGATCCGGTTATGGTCGAACATATTAAGGCGGATGCGGGAATCGATATCGGCGATACTTTCATCGGCATGCATATGAAGCATGTGGCTGTTCCAATTAGAACTGCTCAGAAATCGGTTGGTGATGCGCATGTAACATTAGCTAAAACGAGACCGAAGCTGATCGGCGGTGTAAGAGCGGTATACGAGAGAAAAGCGGAAAATGAATCATGCCAATAAGGGTATTGTGGTTTCTTTACAAAAGGAAAGTATTACATCATGCAGTGCTTTCCCTTTTTAAATTGCTAAAGAATATATAATCTTCTTTTCACAAACAAAACGTGATAATATATAATAGAATTTTCAAAAATGGTAGAGTGTATATATTTTTTTGAAAATAGATGAAGGAAAAGGGAGGCCTGCTAGATGAAGCATTTAGCAAAGCAAGATGAGCTAGTTTTCAAATCCATTCAAGATGAGTTAGGACGACAAAGATCAAAAATTGAATTAATCGCTTCTGAGAACTTTGTGAGTGAAGCAGTTATGGAAGCACAAGGATCTGTGCTAACAAATAAATATGCAGAAGGCTATCCAGGCCGCCGCTATTATGGCGGATGCGAGCATGTTGATGTTGTGGAGAATTTAGCTCGTGACCGTGCGAAGGAAATTTTCGGAGCTGAGCATGTGAATGTACAGCCGCACTCTGGTGCCCAAGCGAACATGGCTGTTTACTTCACTATTTTAGAGCCAGGCGATACGGTTCTTGGTATGAATCTATCTCATGGCGGTCACTTAACACATGGCAGCCCTGTAAACTTCAGTGGAGTTCTATACAATTTTGTTGAGTACGGTGTTGACGAAAAGACTCAAATGATCGATTATGATGTGGTTCTTGAAAAAGCACGCGAACACAAACCGAAGCTAATCGTTGCGGGTGCAAGTGCTTATCCACGTGCGATTGATTTTAAACGTTTCCGTGAAATCGCTGATGAAGTGGGAGCTATTTTAATGGTGGATATGGCTCACATCGCTGGTCTTGTAGCAGCTGGCTTACATCAAAACCCAGTTCCTTATGCAGATTTTGTTACGACAACTACTCATAAAACTCTTCGCGGCCCACGCGGCGGTATGATTCTTTGTAAAGAAGAATACGCGAAGAAAATTGATAAATCCATCTTCCCTGGCATTCAAGGCGGTCCATTAATGCATGTGATTGCGGCGAAAGCTGTTTCATTTGGCGAAGCGCTTCAGGATGACTTTAAAACATATGCAGGCAATATCATTTCTAATGCGAAGCTTCTTGGGGAATCTCTTCAAAAAGAAGGAATCAACCTTGTTTCTGGCGGAACAGACAATCATTTATTGCTAATTGATTTGCGTTCACTAGGCCTAACAGGAAAAATTGCTGAACATGTTCTTGATGAAATCGGCATCACTGTGAACAAGAATACAATTCCATTCGATCCAGAGAGCCCATTCGTAACTAGCGGTATCCGCATCGGTACAGCTGCCGTAACATCTCGCGGATTCGGGGAAAAAGAAATGCAAGAGATTGCATCCATTATTGCTCTTACATTGAAAAACCACGAGGACGAAGGCAAGCTTGAGGAAGCTAGAAATCGTGTAGAAGCTTTAACAAGCAACTTTACATTATATCCTGAATATTAATCTATAAAAAGCTCGGGTCAGATCCTATTGTAATGGGTCTGGCCTTTTTTGGTGATTAAATCCAAGGGGAAAGCGGTTGAAACGGATTTTTTTAGCCCATTATGATAGTTTATCACCAAGATTGGCTGCTTTTTCAGCAAAAAGAAAGATTATCAGCAGATTCGTTACTTTGTCAGCCAATTTCAAAAACCTGCTAATCCCCGATTGATTCTACTCATATTATGAAAGTTCCATAACAATTTAGAATCAAAGTTGCCGTGTGAAAAGTTTTTCTGTAAAATTAGACGAAGTGCAAGATGAAGAAAAATGTCGAAGATAGAATAGCTTCCTTATTGTTGCTAACCCTATTGGAGAAATGGAAAGATTTTTTCGGGAGGTTGTAAGGAAGATTCTTCATTTATAGGAGCATGTCTAAAATAAAAAAGGAGAGATTTTTACATGGCAAAAGTATACGTATTTGATCATCCACTAATCCAGCATAAACTTACATACATTCGCGACAAATCTACAGGGACGAAGGATTTCCGCGAGCTTGTTGATGAAGTAGCCACTTTAATGGCGTTTGAAATTACGAGAGATATGTCATTAGAAGAGGTTGAAATCGAGACGCCGATTAGCATGACAAAATCAAAGGTCCTTTCTGGGAAAAAGATTGGGATCATCCCTATTCTTCGTGCAGGAATTGGAATGGTCGATGGAATCTTAAAGCTAATCCCTGCTGCAAAGGTCGGCCATGTTGGGTTATACCGCGACCCAAAAACATTGCAGCCGGTAGAGTATTATGTGAAACTGCCTAGCGATGTGGAAGAAAGAGACTTCATCGTCATTGACCCAATGCTTGCGACAGGCGGGTCCGCTATTGAAGCCATAAATTCCTTGAAAAAGCGTGGCGCAACCCATATTAAATTCATGTGCCTAGTTGCGGCACCAGAAGGAGTCGAGGCGCTTCAACAAGCTCACCCGGATGTAGATATTTATATCGCAGCCCTAGATGAAAAGTTAAATGACCACGGCTATATCGTTCCTGGACTAGGGGATGCAGGAGATCGATTGTTTGGAACGAAGTAAAGCTTCTTTTTGAAGACGTGCTATTAAATTGCCTATTGTAAAATGGACGAGGCTGTAAATCTGTTTGGCGATGGGGCTGAATCGAGAATTTAGCCGATCATCCAGAAGAATATAAGCCTAATTAATAGTGATTAAACTGGTCCTGATAAAGGGCCAGTTTTTTATTAGGAAATCACTAAACATAGGAGTGTTCAATGTAAGAGTTTTGTTTAAGTCTCGAGAAAAACACTAATCCCTCACCAAACTCCCAACAATCCCCCGCATATTTCCCCTCTATAAAGAAAACCCTATGAAAAAAGGGTGATGTCATATGAAAAAACAAAACATTTTCTTACCTCTCATGTTCATGCTATTGTTCCAATCAACCGCATATGCACAAACACTGCATCACCCTCCCATCCCAATGGAATCTTCACAGGACAAAAAGGTATCCATCATCATTCTGGAAAAAGAAAAAAGCGAGCAGGAAATCAAAAAGCTCATCCAATCTATACCTAAGTTGGAATTACGGCATATTTACAAATACGCTTTTCACGGATTTTCGGTAAAAGGCATGCAGGCGGATATTGATCAGCTTTCCAAGATAGCTGGTGCAAAAATGGCTTCCCCCGTTAATACCTATAAGGTTCATGCGGACGAAAGTGTGAAAATGATTGGAGGAGAAGAGGTCAGGGGCTTTTTTGATGCCAAGAATCGGCGATTAACGGGAAAAGGCGTTAAGGTGGGCGTGATTGACACAGGGATCGATTATACCCACCCAGACTTAAGGGTCAATTATGGGGGCGGTTTTGATTTAGTTGATGGGGACAACGATCCGATGGAAACTCTGTCTTCGCAAGGGGAGGGCACCCTCCATGGGACGCATGTTGCGGGGATCATTGCCGCAAACGGAAAAATTCGCGGGGTTGCACCGGAGGCCACCATTATTGCCTACCGGGCACTTGGGCCAGGGGGGAGCGGAACCACTGAGCAGGTGATAGCAGCCATTGATCGTGCCATAAAGGATAAGGTGGATGTTCTAAACCTATCGCTCGGAAATAATGTGAACGGTCCTGATCTTCCGATAAGCCTAGCTTTAAATAAAGCAGTGGAAAAGGGGATTACGGCTGTAACGTCTTCGGGAAATTCGGGCCCGAATAGCTGGACAGTCGGTTCGCCCGGCACAGCCTCCAAAGCAATCTCAGTTGGTGCTTCGACCCCTTCCTTAAACATTCCATATATAGATATTGCCGGCCAGAGGTTAAGACTCGAGCCTCTTCAAGGATCTGAAGAGTGGGATTTTAATAAATCCTATGAAATCATCAAAGCAGGATTAGGGAAAAAGGAAGAATTAAAGGAGGCAAAGGGTAAAATTGTGCTCCTGGAAAGAGGAGAACTTACTTTTACAGAAAAAGCGATAAATGCCTATGAAGCAGGTGCCGTTGCTGTCATTATTTACAATAATACGAAAGGTGCCTTTTTTGGCAACTTAGAGACGGATGTTTCGATTCCTGTCACGGCCCTGTCAAAAGCGAACGGTGAAAAAGTAAAAAGAGAAATAGCTAAAAACAAAGTATTTGCCAGAACTCATATTATTGAGGAAAAGGATATTCTTGCTGACTTTAGCTCCCGCGGTCCTGTGACCTCCACATGGGAAATAAAACCTGATGTGGTTGCGCCAGGGGTCGCGATTAACAGCACTGTACCTGGCGGGTATTTGCCTTTACAAGGTACGAGCATGGCGGCACCACATGTAGCGGGAGCCTGTGCATTAATTAAGCAAGCCCATCCAGACTGGGGTCCTGAGGAAATTAAAGCTGCTCTTATGAATACCGCAAAACCCATTTTCAATCAAAAAGGAAAGCTGTACCGGACATTCGAGCAAGGCTCCGGGAGAATTCAAATCGAACGGGCACTAAAAACCAATACGTTGGCTACGCCGGGATCCCTTCAATTCGGGAAGTTTCAACTCGCTGACAGCCTGCATGAGCACTCAAGCTATGTGACGATCAAAAATATCGGAACAAAAGGTCAATCCTATTCATTTTCGATCCCGCCTGCCGAAAATGGCCTGAGCTGGAAATTTCCTTTATCCTTCTTTTTAAAGCCAGGTGAGAAAAAGAGAGTGGAAATCAAGCTTTCTGTAGATCCGGAGCTGCTAAACAAAAAGATATATGATGGCAATATTATATTAAATGCGGGTTCACAAACAATCAACCTGCCATATCTTTATGTCCTTGAGGAACCTAATTATCCGCGGGTGATGGGATTTGGTTTAGGAAAAGGGGATAAAAAGGACGTGTATCGCTATGAAGTGTATTTGCCAGGAGGAGCGGAGGAGTTCGGGATTGCGATGTTTGAAGCAGAAAGTCTTCGCTTTATTGGATTTTTAGACTGGAAAAGGAACGTTGGAAAAGGGCAGCTTTTACAGGAAATCGACAGTCAACAGCTTCCGGACCCAGGTCTGTATCTGATCAAGGTTTTTGCCAAAAAGGCGGGAAAAGAAGATTCCATTGAGTCATATCTTTTCATTCAGCCGAATGGACAATTGGTTGTGCAAAATAGCTAAATAAAAAGAGCGTAACAAAAGTGCGCTCTTTTTGTCAATAGATTTTGCGAAAATTAAATTGTGATAATTGTGTGAACATACCATATTTCCATCATTTTCAATGTGACTTTTTTCACTACAAACACATTGACATTGACAAGTGCCTATTGTATGCTTACAAAGGGTGTAAATGGCAGGGTTTTCAAAATGAAAAAGCAGTCATGGATCCCGTTATTATTGACTTTTTTAGTGATTCGCTTACCGTTCTCTTATATGGAGAGGATGCGTTTTCATGCGTCAAAAAAATCGCAGTCCATTTATCGCAATGGGTTTAATGTCTGCTATTCTTTCACAATTAGTCGGATCTGTCTTAATTGGTATTTTTGTAGGAAGATGGCTAGACAGTAAGGCAGATACTGAACCGCTATTCCTTATTATAGGATTATTTCTCGGCTTAGCAACAGGAATTTTTGCTATGACTAGATTAATTCAACATTTTTTCACAGGAGAATAAAAGACCATGCCGGAATTTAAATTGATGTTCATTAGGCAACGAAAATACATATTTTTACTGTTGTCCATTTATGTTCTTGGCTGGGGATTTACCTCTTATCAATCTATTTTCCTAGGGCTTATCTTAGGAACATCCTTAAGCTTATTTAATTTGTGGCTGATGGCGAGAAGGGTTGATAAGTTCGGACAAGCGGTGGAAAAGGGAGGAAAGGTGCGTTCCTTAGGGATGGTTTCCAGGATGGCATCGGCCGTTTTAGCGGTGATGATCGCGATGAAGTATCCGGAAAATCTGCACCTGATTAGCGTAGTTTTTGGATTAATGACAGCCTATATTGTCATTATGATAGATTATTTTCTTCAATCTTTTCATTTACGTAAATAGTGGGGAAGAGAGGTGAAACACATATGCATCATGAAGCTCCTATAGGTGAGTTTATGGGCTTATCATTTAACTTGGCAAACGTTTTGATGATCACAATTGCAAGTGCTGTTGTATTCATCATTGCACTTCTTTCCACCCGTCGTTTAGCCATGAAACCAACCGGAATGCAGAACTTCTTCGAGTGGATCATGGATTTTGTCAAAGGAATTGTCAATAGTACGATGGATTGGAAAACTGGCGGTAGATTCCATATATTAGGAATTACTTTACTTATGTATATCGCTATATCCAACTTTTTAGGGCTTCCGTTTTCAGTTGTCATTAATGATTATTTATGGTGGAAATCTCCTACAGCTGATCCGGTTATTACCCTAACTTTAGCAACGATGGTTGTTGCCCTTTCACATTATTATGGCATTAAAATCAAGGGTATTAAGGAATACGGACGTGATTTTGTAAGACCGATGCCGTTTTTATTTCCTCTTAAAATTATTGAGGAATTTGCCAATACCTTGACACTTGGTTTGCGTCTTTATGGTAACATTTTTGCGGGTGAAATTTTGCTTGGGCTTCTTGCTGGAGGTCTGGCAACCGGATTTTGGGGTCATATTGGAGCCATCATCCCAACGCTTGCTTGGCAAGGGTTCTCTGTTTTCATTGGCGCCATTCAGGCATTTATCTTTACAATGTTAACAATGGTTTATTTAGCTCACAAAGTGAGCTCGGACCATTAATATATATACCTGTTCATCATTATGAACAAACACGAATAAACAAAAAAATATTTATACAATTTTAAGGAGGAACTTAATAATGGGTCTTATAGCAGCAGCAATCGCAATCGGTTTAGCAGCACTAGGTGCCGGTATCGGTAACGGTCTTATCGTTTCAAGAACAGTAGAAGGTATCGCTCGTCAGCCAGAAGCACGCGGTATGCTTCAAACAACAATGTTCATCGGGGTTGCGTTAGTAGAGGCGATTCCTATCATCGCGGTAGTTATCGCGTTCATGGTTATTGGCGGCTAATAACGAGTTAAAATGTTCCAAAATGGCGAAGATCATTCTATGAGAACCTTCGCCTTTCCTTTATGTCTATATTCCTGAAAAATTCGTTTTCATATACACAGAAACTTGAGAGACTCTTGAAGGGAGTGAATCGAAGGTGTTAAATAGCAGTTTAGTATTAGGAGTTGCTTTTAACGGCGGAGATATTTTATTCCAGCTTGTGATGTTTATTGTTTTACTGGCTCTGCTTAAGAAGTTTGCCTGGGGTCCTTTAATGGGCATCATGAAGCAGCGTGAAGAGCATGTAGCAGGTGAGATTGAAGCAGCTGAACAAAGCCGTCAAGAAGCGAAAAAGCTTTTAGAAGAACAAAGAAATCTGCTTAAACAAGCACGTGAAGAAGCGCAAGGTCTAATTGAAAGCGCTAAGAAGCAAGGTGACTTGCAGCGTGAAGAAATCATTACGGCGGCTCGTACTGAATCCGATCGTATTAAGGAATCTGCGAAGCTTGAAATCGAGCAGCAAAAAGAAAAAGCAGTTGCAGCTATTCGCGAACAGGTAGCTTCTCTGTCTGTCTTAATTGCATCTAAAGTGATTGAGAAGGAACTAAGCACGGAAGACCAAGATAAGCTAATTAACGAATACATTCAAGAGGCAGGAGAAGTGCGATGATAGGCTCCACAGTAGCAAAACGCTACGCGTTGGCTCTTTTCCAGCTTGCAAATGAACACCAGCTTCTTGATCAAATAGAAGAAGAGCTTCGTGTAGTTAGGAAAGTAGTAAACCATAACTCCGACTTAAAAGCGGTTTTAAAATCTCCTAAGCTTCCAATGGAGAAGAAAAAAGAAATGATTAAAGATGCTTTTGCATCATTGAACATTTATGTATTAAATACGCTGATGATTTTAGTAGAACGCCATCGTGAAGATCATATTTCCGATGTGGCTGATTATTTTATAAGTCTTGCAAATGACGAAAGAGGCATTGCAGACGCGACTATTTATTCCATTCGCCCGTTATCTGGGGCTGAAAAAGAAGCTTTATCTGCATCTTTTGCAGCTAAGGTTGGAAAGAAATCACTTCGTATTGAAAATATTATAGATTCTAATTTACTCGGCGGCATCAAGCTTCGAATCGGAAACCGAATTTTCGACGGCAGCTTGCGCGGTAAGCTAGATCGTTTAGAACGTCAATTATTAGGCTAAGATTCGTAGATAGGGGTGAAACTCATGAGCATCAAAGCTGAAGAAATCAGTGCGCTGATAAAAAAGCAAATCGAAAACTATCAGTCGGAAATTCAAGTGAGTGATGTAGGTACGGTTATCTCTGTGGGTGACGGTATCGCACGTGCTCATGGCCTCGACAATGTCATGGCTGGAGAACTTGTTGAATTTTCAAACGGCGTTATGGGTATGGCACAAAACCTTGAAGAAAATAACGTCGGTATCATTATTCTTGGACCTTTCACAGAAATTCGTGAAGGCGATGAAGTACGCCGTACAGGACGCATCATGGAGGTTCCGGTTGGAGAAGAACTAATCGGACGCGTGGTGAATCCGCTTGGACAGCCAGTTGATGGCATGGGTCCAATTAACACAACGAAGACTCGTCCTATTGAAGCTAATGCTCCAGGTGTTATGGATCGTAAATCTGTACACGAGCCGCTTCAAACGGGAATTAAAGCGATTGACGCATTAGTGCCAATCGGACGCGGACAACGTGAGCTAATCATCGGTGACCGTCAAACTGGAAAAACATCTGTTGCAATCGATACAATCCTTAACCAAAGAGACCAAAACATGGTTTGTATCTATGTGGCAATCGGACAAAAGGAATCTACTGTTCGTAATGCAGTAGAAATGCTTCGCAGAAACGGTGCATTAGATTACACAATCGTTGTAACAGCTTCTGCATCACAGCCTGCTCCATTATTATTCTTAGCTCCTTATGCTGGGGTAACAATGGGTGAAGAGTTCATGTACAACGGCAAGCACGTTCTTGTTGTGTATGATGACTTAACGAAACAAGCGTCTGCTTACCGTGAGCTCTCCTTATTATTACGCCGTCCTCCAGGTCGTGAAGCGTATCCAGGGGATGTATTCTACTTGCACAGCCGTCTGTTAGAACGTGCAGCTAAATTAAGTGATGCAAAAGGTGCTGGTTCAATCACAGCATTGCCATTTATCGAAACTCAAGCAGGTGACGTTTCTGCTTATATCCCAACAAACGTTATTTCCATTACTGATGGACAAATCTTCTTACAGTCAGATCTATTCTTCTCCGGAGTACGTCCGGCGATCAATGCAGGTCTTTCTGTATCACGTGTAGGTGGATCCGCACAAATCAAAGCGATGAAAAAGGTTGCAGGTACACTGCGTCTTGACCTTGCTTCTTACCGTGAGCTAGAATCATTTGCCCAATTCGGTTCTGACCTTGATAAAGCAACACAAGCGAAATTAAACCGTGGTGCCCGTACAGTTGAGGTTCTTAAGCAGGATCTAAACAAGCCGTTAAAAGTTGAGAAGCAAGTTGCGATTCTTTACGCACTTACTCGCGGCTTCCTAGATGATATTCCTGTACATGATATTCGTCGTTTCGAATCTGAGCTCCATGCATGGTTAGACCATAACCGCAAAGATTTGTTAGACCATATCGTTACAACAAAGGATCTTCCTGCAGATGATGATATGGGTGCTGCCATCAATGAATTCAAGAAAACATTCGCAGCATCTGAAAAATAGAAATTCTCTATTATAAGGGTCTGACATTAGGAAAGCAGAAAGTGCCTGGAAATATCTAGGTGCTCTCTGCTGGACATTCTTTGAAAAAGGGTGGTGAGAACCTGTGGCATCATTACGTGATATAAAAACTCGTATTACTTCTACGAAGAAAACGAGCCAAATTACAAAAGCAATGCAAATGGTATCTGCTGCGAAAATGAGCCGTGCAGAAATGAATGCAAAATCATTCGTTCCCTACATGGAAAAAATTCAAGAGGTTACTGCCTCCATCGCAATTGGAAGCAAGGATTCAAATCATCCAATGCTAACAAGCCGACCAGTGAAGAAAACGGGCTACTTAGTCATCACATCTGATCGTGGTCTTGCTGGAGCTTTTAACAGTAACGTTTTAAGGCATGTATACCAAACGATTCAACAACGCCATAAATCAAATGATGAATATTCAATCATTGCCATCGGCCGTAATGGACGTGACTTCTTTAAAAAGCGCGGTATGAATGTCATTCTTGACATTGTAGCTGTAGCTGATCAGCCTGAATTTGCTGAGATTAAGGATATTACGAGCAAAACGGTTGGCATGTTTACGGATGAAACATTTGATGAATTATATATGTACTATAACCACTACGTCAGTGCAATTCAACAGGATGTAACCGAGAAGAAGCTGCTTCCTTTAACGGATATTTCAACTTCAACAAAGCTTACATCTTATGAATTTGAACCGTCAGCAGAAGAAATTCTAGAAGTATTGCTCCCACAATATGCAGAAAGCTTAATTTACGGAGCCCTTTTAGATAGTAAAGCTTCTGAGCATGCCGCAAGGATGACGGCTATGAAGAGTGCCACGGATAATGCGAATGAGCTTATTAAATCTCTAAGCCTAAGCTACAACCGTGCTCGTCAAGCAGCCATTACGCAAGAGATCACAGAGATCGTTGGCGGAGCAGCTGCGCTAGAATAGTAATAAAACACTTTCTTAACTTAAATATATTTGGCATCTGCTCCCGAATTAAGTTTGGGCGAGGCGCCAACGCATTTCTTTATTAGGAGGGAAAAAGATGAACAAAGGACGCGTTCTTCAAGTTATGGGTCCGGTTGTTGACGTAAAGTTCGAAAGCGGTCAGCTTCCTGAGATCTATAATGCATTGACAATCGTAAATCAAGCGCGTAACGAATCTGAAGTTAACATCAATTTAACCCTTGAAGTTGCTCTTCATTTAGGTGATGATACCGTTCGTACCATTGCGATGTCTTCAACTGACGGCTTAACGCGCGGCAGTGAAGTAGTAGACACGGGTGCTCCTATTTCTGTTCCTGTTGGGGACGTAACTCTTGGTCGTGTATTTAACGTATTAGGTGATAATATTGACCTTGATGCACCAATTCCTGCAGAAGCACGCCGCGATTCCATCCACAGAGAAGCGCCGAAATTCGAGCAGCTATCAACTGAGGTTGAAATTCTTGAAACTGGAATTAAAGTAGTAGACCTTCTTGCACCATATATTAAAGGTGGAAAAATCGGTCTATTCGGTGGTGCCGGTGTAGGTAAAACCGTTTTAATCCAGGAATTAATCAATAACATCGCTCAAGAGCACGGCGGTATTTCCGTATTCGCTGGTGTAGGTGAGCGTACTCGTGAAGGTAACGACCTTTATCATGAAATGACAGATTCAGGCGTTATTAAGAAAACAGCGATGGTATTCGGTCAGATGAACGAGCCGCCTGGCGCACGTATGCGTGTTGCTTTAACTGGTCTGACAATGGCAGAATATTTCCGTGATGACCAAGGACAAGACGTTCTTTTCTTCATGGATAACATCTTCCGTTTCACACAAGCAGGTTCTGAGGTTTCTGCCCTATTAGGCCGTATGCCTTCTGCGGTAGGTTATCAGCCGACACTTGCTACTGAAATGGGTAAATTACAAGAACGTATTACTTCAACGAACGTTGGTTCTGTAACTTCGATCCAAGCGATTTACGTACCAGCCGATGACTATACGGATCCAGCTCCAGCAACAACTTTCGCTCACTTAGATGCAACAACGAACCTTGAGCGTAAGCTTTCTGAGATGGGTATCTATCCAGCTGTGGATCCACTAGCTTCAACATCTCGTGCATTGTCAGCAGAGATTGTTGGAGATGAGCACTATCAAGTGGCTACTCAAGTACAGCAAACATTACAGCGTTATAAAGAATTACAAGATATTATCGCGATCCTTGGTATGGATGAGCTTGCAGACGAAGACAAGTTGATCGTTGCCCGTGCGCGTCGTATCCAGTTCTTCTTATCACAAAACTTCCACGTTGCTGAACAGTTTACTGGTCAGCCAGGATCATACGTACCTGTTAAAGAAACAGTTAATGGTTTCAAAGAAATTCTTGAAGGAAAATATGACCACCTTCCAGAAGATGCATTCCGTCTCGTCGGCCGTATCGAAGAGGTTATCGAGAAAGCAAAGAACATGGGCGTAGAGGTCTAATTTCGGTCCAGGAGGGTAAAAAATGAAGACGATTAAAGTCAGTGTTGTTACTCCCGATGGCCCGGTGTATGAATCAGATGTGGAAATGGTAAGCACAAAAGCTCAAAGCGGTGAGCTTGGAATTTTACCTGGCCATATTCCAATGGTTGCACCGTTACAAATTGGAGCTGTCCGTTTAAAAAACGGCGGAAATACAGATTTCGTAGCAGTTAGCGGCGGCTTTCTTGAAGTTCGCCCTGACAAAGTCTCGATTTTAGCACAATCAGCTGAACAAGCAGACAGCATTGATATCGAGCGTGCCGTCCGCGCCAAAGAACGTGCTGAGCAGCGTCTCAACGACCAAAAGCGCGACAACGTCGACTTCAAACGAGCTGAACTCGCTCTTCAACGTGCCATCAATCGTATCAAAGTTTCAGAAAAACACTTCTAATCATGTTACCAAACACTCTTCAGCTGCGGCTGGGGGGTGTTTTTTGTTGTATAGGTCGCGCGGAAGTTTTTTTTGCTGCTTTTGGGGGGCTGTATGTAGTAAAAAGAGTATTATATCGCCGTTTAGATTTTTAAGTGAGTGGTTAAGGAAGTTAAGAAAGCTTTATAACACCCTTCGGGTAGAAAAAAGAGTGGTGAGGGTAGTTAAGAAAGGTTTATAACACCCTTCGGGTAGAAAAAAGAGTGGTGAGGGTAGTTAAGAAAGCTTTATAACACACCCTTCGGATAGAAAGATGAGTGTTGAGGGTAGTTAAGAAAGCTTTATAATACCCTTCGGGTAGAAAAATAAGTGTTGAAGGTAGTTAAGCGATGCTCATAACACCCTTCAACTAAAAAATGCATGCAGAAGGTCAATAAGCACGACTCATAATTAAAGGGAGTCAGTTTTATATATGGAATCGCTGTCATAGTGAGGATTTGAAGGATTTTACTTTTAAAAAAAGAATTATAGTTTATGATCTTTCAAAAAATGAAATGATGATAGAAAGTCAGCTTGTTAAAATTGGAGGGAAGATGGATGACCTACACTGAAATAATGAAAATGCTTGAAGAATTAGGGACGGAGCAGACGAAAAAGACGTTGATCCGTCATGGGGCGGTGGAGCCGCTCTTTGGGGTAAAGGTTGGAGATATGAAAAAACTTGTGAAATTTGTGAAAAAGGATCAGGAATTGGCGTTGGCTCTGTATGAATCGGGGAATTATGATGCAATGTATTTAGCGGGTCTTTCGATCAATCCAAAATTAATGACAAAAGAAACTTTACAAGACTGGGCGAGGAAAGCACTTTGGCATGCGCCTGCTGAATATACCGTTTCCGGAGTAGCTGCGGAAAGTGACTATGCTCTGGAACTAGCGAAAGAATGGATAAAATCTGAAGATGAAATGATTGCCGTTTGCGGATGGAATACATATGCAAATTATTTGTCTATTACACCAGATGATTTATTAAATTTAAACGAAATTAGCGAATTGCTCCATCAGGTAAAAACAACTATCCACGATGAAAGAAACCGGGTCCGCTACGTAATGAATGGTTTTGTCATATCTGTAGGCTCCTATGTTCAAGCATTATCGACTGAGGCAAAAAAGGTTGCAGAACATATCGGAAAAGTGAATGTTGATGTAGGAAATACCGCTTGCAAAGTCCCGTTAGCAACCGATTATATTAAAAAAGTAGTAGATATGGAGCGGGTTGGAAAAAAACGAAAGACTTGTATATGTTAGAAGGTAAACAGTTTTGCTTTAACACAAGGCTGTTTTTCTATGTTAATTGGCCTGAATTTCATCGTTATTGTGATATTTGGCGAACCGACATTCATATAGATGATTAGGACCAAGTATTCATTAAAAATGCTTGGTCATTTTTTTAGCCATTTTATAATAAGAGTAGTATAAGAGATGAAAAAAATTGGCTTGATAAAAACAGGTTCAAAGTTGATTTTTCTCACTGACAAGAATGTCGAAATCATATTAAATGGGAAGAGGAATCGTTCATAGATTTGTCAGTTTTTGTTGGAATTTTTGGGTGTGTGTAAGGGGGTGTCGTTTTATAGTTAAAATGATACTTATAGTTCCCTTTTTCCAGTTGGCTTAGGGGAAGTTTTCAGGAGGGTGCGGGAGTTCGCATTTGCGTCATCTTGATGTTGTTCGGGGGAGTGATTCTGGGATGACGCAAATGCTCAGGGGGAGGGATTTGTGTCGATAATCGAGGTGGCTTTCTGGAAATTCTCTCTCTGCGAGGTGCTCTCGCACCTCTGGCATCAGCTCCGCTGCTGCACCCACAGAACAAAGCTTT
>NZ_JBALPC010000038.1:22118-32815 GCF_036965225.1 Bacillus sp. JJ1474
AAAGCTTTGTTCTGTGGGTCGAGAGAATTTCCAGTAAAATAGCTGGGTTTATCGACACAAATTGGTAAGAGTGCTATAATGATTACGGTTACAACTGGGTAGAGAAAATTCATAATATTGGGGGGGATGGACATGGAGATGCTAAATTTATATCAAAATAACTATTTGATAGTGTTTGTGTTCCTATGTCTTGGAATTTTATTACCTGTGGTAGCTTTGTTTTTAGGGAAGCTGCTGCGGCCTTATAAGCCGCATGAGACGAAGTATACCACGTACGAGAGCGGGATTGAGCCATTCCATGATTCATGGGTGCAGTTTAATATTCGCTATTATGTTTTTGCACTTATGTTTGTTATTTTTGATGTAGAAACGGTATTTCTATATCCGTGGGCAGTTGCTTATGAAAAACTCGGAATCTTTGCATTAATAGAAATGTTGATTTTCGTATTTATGCTTGTCATCGGTCTGATTTATGCATGGAAGAAGAAGGTGTTAAAATGGACTTAAAATTGGAAAATATCTCACCTGAAGAAATGAAAGAATTAGAGCGTAATGTATTTATGGCAACTTTGGAACAAATAAAAGCTTGGGCGCGGAGTAACTCATTATATCCAATGACCTTCGGGCTTGCTTGTTGTGCCATTGAAATGATGGGTGTCGGTGGTGCTCACTACGATTTAGACCGTTTTGGTTCGTTTTTCCGGACATCCCCTCGTCAATCAGATGTCATGATTGTTTCAGGAACCGTTACGAAAAAAATGGCGCCAATTGTTCGCCGACTGTATGATCAAATGCCAGAGCCGAAGTGGGTTATTGCAATGGGTTCCTGTGCAACAGCAGGAGGACCATATGTGAAATCCTACGCCGTTGTGAAGGGTGTCGACCAAATTGTTCCTGTTGATGTTTACATACCAGGATGTCCCCCAAATCCGGCAGCATTAATATATGGAATAAATAAATTAAAGGAAAAAATCCGCTACGAGGCTAAAACTGGGAAGAAGGTGATCTAACCTATGAGCGGGGAAAAGGATCTTGAACAGTTAAAAAAGGAGGCTGCCGCGAAAGCGAAAGCCGCCGCACTAGCGAAAATGAAAGCAAAAGAAGAGGGCGAAGCAAAGGAGGAATCTCCAGCTGAAGACCTTGATATAGCGAAGCAAAAAGCTGCCGCTGCTGCAAAGGCAAAAGCCGCCGCCGCCGCCAAAGCAAAAGCCGCTGCACTGGCGAAGCAATCGGGAGAAGCACCAGCCGGTGACGATGAGAAGGCAAAAGCGATTGCAGCCGCGAAGGCAAAGGCAGCCGCAGCCGCCAAAGCGAAAGCTGCCGCACTAGCAAAACAATCAGGAGAAGCACCAGCCGGTGACGATGAAAAAGCGAAAGCGATTGCAGCCGCAAAAGCCAAGGCTGCCGCTGCAGCCAAAGCGAAGGCAGCAGCAGGAGCTGGTAGTGGAGCCGGTGATGATGAGAAGGCGAAGGCGATTGCCGCTGCGAAAGCAAAAGCTGGTGGAAAAGCCGCAGCTGAACCTGCAGAGGAAAAGAAACCGTCACCAAATCAGCCTTATCTCGATAAGTATGTGAAGGTTATCGGAGACCACCTCGGACAAGATGTGCTGGAAGATTACTATATCAATAGTTTATCCAAAGATGTTCCGACCTTAGTGGCGAAGAAAGAATCTTACTACAAGCTTGCTGAATTTCTTAAATACAATGAGCAGCTAGGATTTGATTACTTATCTGAAATTCATGGGACAGATTTTGAAACACATATGGAAGTTTATGTTCACTTATATTCATATAAAAATAGACAGTCAGTTGCGTTAAAAGTAAAGATTGATCGTGATGAACCAACCATTGAGTCACTGGTGCCATTATGGGCAGGGGCAAATTGGCCTGAATGTGAAGCCTATGATCTATTAGGCATTAAATTTACAGGTCACCCGAATCTGTATCGGATTCTCCTTGGAGATGATTGGATTGGCCATCCGTTAAGAAAAGACTACGAACCGTATGATGTGGAGGTGTAACCAGTGATTCGTACTGAAGAAATGGTCTTAAATGTGGGTCCTCAGCATCCAAGTACGCACGGTGTATTTCGTCTCGTTGTCAAAATTGATGGGGAAATCATAAAAGAAGCGAAGCCAGTCATCGGTTATTTGCACCGTGGAACGGAGAAGTTGGCTGAAGATCTCCAATATACACAGATTATCCCGTATACAGACCGGATGGATTATCTTTCAGCAATGACCAATAACTATGTAATCTGCCACGCAGTTGAAACAATGATGGGCATCGAGGTTCCTGAACGGGCTGAATACCTTCGTGTCATGGCGATGGAGCTTGGAAGGGTTGCCAGTCACTTAGTTTCATGGGGTACTTTTTTACTGGACCTTGGGGCAACAAGTCCCTTCATATATGCATTCCGGGAAAGGGAAATGATCATTAATATGCTGAACGAGCTTTCGGGCGCGCGCTTAACTTTTAACTACATGCGTGTAGGCGGCGTGAAATGGGACGCACCAGAGGGCTGGGTTGAGAAGGTAAAAGAATTTATTCCTTATATGCGTGAGCAGCTGGTCGGTTATCATCAGCTTGTGACGGGAAATGAAATTTTCATGAACCGAGTGAAGGGTGTAGGCGTTTATACGAAAGAAGATGCCATCCATTATTCATTAAGCGGACCGACACTTCGCTGTACCGGAGTAAAATGGGATCTTCGTAAGGATGAGCCTTATTCCATTTATGACCGATTTGATTTTAATGTGGTTACTCGAGAAGAAGGGGATGCATGGGCACGCTATCATGTTCGATTAGAAGAGATTGAAGAGTCGCTCAAAATTCTTGAACAGGCGTGTGAACAATTCCCGGCAGAGGGAGTAATCATGGCTAAGGTCCCTAAGATTATTAAGGCGCCAAAAGGAGAAGCATTTGTCAGAATCGAATCTCCACGCGGAGAAATTGGCTGCTATATTTACAGTGACGGGAAAAAAGAACCGTATCGCTTAAAGTTCAGAAGACCGTCCTTCTATAATCTGCAAATTCTCCCTAAGCTGCTTGAAGGCGAAAACATGGCGAACATGATTGTAATTTTAGGAGGAATTGATATTGTCCTCGGGGAGGTGGACGGTTAATGATAGAAGAACTATTGCACTCTAGTCCCGGATTATTAAATTTCGGTATTTTCTTCTTATTAGCCGCCGTTTTACTATTAGTGGTTTTAGGCTTCGTCACCTATTGTATATTAGCAGAGCGTAAAGTAATGGGATATATGCAAATGCGCCATGGTCCTAACCAAGTCGGCGGACGCTGGGGGTTATTACAAACAGTTGCTGACGTTCTTAAACTTCTTTTAAAAGAAGACATTATTCCTAAGCTTGCTGACCGGCCGTTATTTATCTTAGCTCCTGTCATTGCGTTTACCCCAGCCTTCATGGTGCTCGCAACGATTCCTTTTACAGACAAGTTTCAATTTGCTGATATCGGAGTGGGCCTGCTTTACTATATCGCCGTTTCCGGTATCACTACAGTAGGAATTGTAACAGGAGCATGGGCTTCAAACAATAAATATGCTCTCCTTGGAGGAATGCGTGCAGCGGCACAGATGATTTCCTATGAAATCCCGCTCGTTATGTCTGTTGTCGGCGTCATCCTTCTATCAGGAAGCTTAAATTTAAATGATATCGTAGATGCACAAAGAAATGGCTGGTTCATCGTCTGGCAGCCAATCGCCTTTATCGTTTTCTTCATTGCATCTGTTGCCGAATTAAATCGTGTACCATTTGACTTGCCAGAATCAGAATCTGAGCTCGTTGCCGGGTTCCATGTCGAATATTCCGGCTTCCGCTGGGCATTTTTCATGCTAGCAGAATATGTGTACCTATTTGCGATGGCTGCTCTGACAACTGTGTTGTTCTTAGGCGGATGGCTGCCGCTTCCGTTCTTAGGATTTATCCCGGGTGCAGTATGGTTCGCACTTAAATTCACATTGGTTATCTTCATACTACTGTGGTTCCGTTCTACATTCCCGCGTGTACGCGCAGACCAATTAATGGAATTTGGCTGGAAGGTTCTCCTGCCAATTGCATTAGCCAATATTTTCTTAACCGCACTATTAAAAGAATTGCTAAACCTATTTTAAAAAGCCTTACACTTTTAATATTCAAGGGGTGAAAAAACATGCTTGGATTAGCGAAAGGTTTATCATATACCCTAAAAAACTTGACCCGCAAAAAGGTCACATATGATTATCCGAATGAGCCGCTCCCACTTCCAGATCGGTTCCGCGGAATTCAAAAATTCTATCCGGAAAAATGTATCGTTTGTAATCAGTGTGCGAACATTTGCCCGACTGAATGTATCCAGCTGACAGGTAAAAAGCATCCGGATCCGGCGAAAAAAGGAAAAATTATTGATACGTATGATATTAACTTTGAGATTTGTATTCTATGTGATTTGTGCACAGAGGTTTGTCCAACAGAGGCTATTATTATGACGAATAACTTTGAACTGGCAGAATACAGCAGGGATGATTTGTTCAAAAACCTCGAATGGCTGGATGAAAATGATGAGAATATACGGAAGGAGAATAAAGCATGACGTTTTCAGGTGAATTTCTTGCGTTTATGTCACTAGCAGTAGTGGCAGTCATGGGCGGCGTGCTTTTATTGAACCTTACCAAAGTTGTGCATATGGTAGTGGCGCTAGTATTTACTTTTATTAGCATTGCGGGAATCTTTGTTTTATTATCTGCAGAGTTTCTTGCTGCAGCCCAAATTTTACTTTATTCCGGTGCCATTACAATCATTATGTTATTTGGAATTATGCTGACCCGTCATAACGATGTGAGTGAGCCAAAAACAGGAATCGTCCGAAAGGTATTGTTGTTTTTGGGGGTATTAGGATTCGCGTTTGCAGTCTATATCGGTATTTACAACCTGGATTTCGGACAATTGCCGAATACGTTGCATGAAAATAATACAGAGCAAATTGGATTGGCGCTTTATTCTAAATACATCATTCCATTTGAATTAACTTCTGTTTTACTATTGGCAGCTCTGATCGGCGCAATTGTTTTAGCTAGGAAAGATGATGAGAAGGGAGCGGAGAAGGAATGAGCTCAGTTCCCATTTCAGCGTATCTTGCCTTAGCGTTAATCTTATTCTGTATCGGTTTATATGGTGCTTTGACGAAAAGAAATGCAGTGATTGTCTTAATTTCGATTGAGCTAATGCTAAATGCAGTTAATATCAACCTAGTAGCCTTCAGTAAGTTTGGGGCTGCGCCTGCGATTACAGGTCAGATCTTCGCCTTATTTGTCATGACAGTTGCCGCAGCAGAAGTGGCTGTTGGCGTAGCGATCTTGATTGCCCTTTACCGCAATCGGAAAACCGTTAATATTGATGAAATGAACACATTGAAGCATTAAGGAATGCTTTTCACGAATAAAAGAGGCTGCTTGTTATACTAGTAAAATATTTTTCCGGGAAATAATGTGTGTTTTAATAGGAAATAAGTCATATAACTATTTCCTTGCGCTAAAAAAGCCCGCTTTAAGTATAACCTGCCTCAATCTAACACGCTGACCTTACAGACGGACAAAACTTACCAGCGTGTTCAAAAAAGGGGATTGTGATATTGATGGAGAATGCATGGATCATACCGCTTTTCCCGCTTTTATCGTTCTTATTCCTAGTCTTTTTCGGCAAACGGCTTAAGGATGCGAGTGCTTACATAGGAATTCTGCTTTCGCTTGCATCTCTTGTCTACTCGTTGTTGGTGCTGTTTGAAAGATTTTCGTCACCAACCCATAAGGCAGAAGCTGTTTGGCTGACAATTGGGGATGTTCAGTTAACAGCGGGTTTTGAAGTAAACCAGTTAAATGCATTAATGCTAGTAATCGTCTCACTCGTCAGTTTCCTTGTTCATACGTATTCAAAGGGATATATGCACGGGGATGAGAGACTTCATGTTTACTATTCATATTTAGGGTTATTTACCTTTGCGATGCTAGGGCTTGTACTATCTCCTAACCTATTGCAAACGTATATTTTCTGGGAGCTTGTCGGCTTAGGCTCATTCCTATTGATTGGCTTCTACTTTTATAAAGATGAAGCAAAGAAGGCTGCGAAAAAGGCGTTTATCATGACGCGTATTGGGGATGTGGGCCTTTTAATCGGAATGATTCTCTTATTCTGGCAGGTTGGCAGCTTTGAATATGATGAAATCTTTGCGGCTGTAGCAGCTGGATCGATTTCAACTACGATGATTACGTTAACCGCAATTTTGATTTTTGTTGGAGCTATTGGGAAGTCTGGTCAATTTCCGCTTCACACCTGGCTTCCGGACGCGATGGAAGGTCCAACACCAGTTTCAGCATTAATCCACGCCGCGACAATGGTTGCAGCAGGGGTCTATTTAGTAGCGGCTTTGTTCCCGCTTTTCACAGCAAGCGAAACCGCGCTCATGACCGTAGCTGTCATTGGAGCAATTACTGCGATTTTTGCAGCGAGCATTGGTCTTGTGCAAACGGATATTAAAAGAGTGCTAGCCTACTCAACTGTCAGCCAGCTTGGATATATGATGCTGGCGCTTGGATCTGCCGGCTATGTGGCGGGTGTGTTCCACTTAATGACTCACGCTTTCTTTAAAGCATTGCTTTTCCTTGCTGCAGGAAGTGTCATCCATGCCGTTCATACACAGGATATTGAGAAAATGGGCGGACTATGGAAAAAGCTTCGTGTCACAGGCCCTCTGTTCTTAATTGGAACATTGGCGATCAGCGGGGTTCCATTATTTTCAGGATTCTTCAGTAAGGATGAAATCTTAATTGCTGCTTGGGCACACGGCAATACAGTATTATTCTGGCTTGCAGTTGTGGCTGCATTCTTTACAGCATTCTATATGTTCCGCCTGTTCTTCATGGTGTTCTCGGGCGAATCGCGTAGCGATATGAGCCATGCGAAGGAGTCGCCAAGTGTGATGACGGTCCCGATGATGATTCTCGGAGTCCTTGCTGTTGTGGCAGGTTACGCCAATACACCATGGTTCGGAACGTTCCTTGGTGATTGGTTAGTAGACGGAAATCCGGCGCTCGGACATGGACATATTGAAGGTCCAGCGTGGATTATGATTGTCGCAACTGTTGTATCCCTGCTTGGTATCTTCCTAGCTTGGATGATTTACAGCAAGCGTTCACTATCACGCGACTGGCTTGGTGCTGAAACGATGTACAATATTTTATATAACAAATACTTTATCGATGAATTTTACGAGCTGACCGTCTTAAAGGTGACGAAGTTCTTCAGTATTTTACTTCGCTACATCGAAACCTTCCTTGTTGAAGGCGTTGTAAAAGGAGTAGCTGGAACCGTGGTCGCCCTTGGAAAACTAGGCTCGAAGTTCCAGGATGGCCAAGTACAAAGATATGGAACGGTCGCTTTTGTAGGATTAGCTATTTTAGTAGTCGTATTTGCAGTAACAGGGGGGTATTTAAGATGAATATCACTTATTTCTTATCAATCTTAGTATTCTCCCCTTTAGTTGGTGTTTTAGTTTTATCATTGATTCCGAACACAAAGGAATCCGTTATTAAAACGGTCGGTTTCCTAGCAACTCTTCCAGCACTGATTTTGTCGCTAGTGGCATTTTTTCAATATCGTGCCGGAGCTTCTCTAGCTGATTTAAGCGAGAATGTGCGCTGGGTTCAATTTGGCGACCCGAACCGTTTAGGGGATTTATTCTCGATAAATTACGAGCTTGGGGTAGATGGGTTCTCCCTTATTATGGTCGTGCTGACAGCGATACTTTCCACTCTTGCAGCCATTGCTTCTATGTATATTAAAAAAGAATGGAAAGGCTATTTTATGCTGTTCCTTCTATTAGAAGTAGGAATGCTTGGTGTGTTCGCTGCCGAAAACCTAATTCTATTCTTCATCTTTTTCGAAATTACATTAATCCCGACCTTCTTCCTGATTGGAAAATGGGGTTATTTTGAAAAAGAAAAAGCAGCATTCAGCTTCTTAATTTATAACGGATTAGGATCTGCAGTGCTTCTCATTGTGATTATGGTGCTATTTTCCCGTACAGGAACGTCTAATATTGACGCATTAATGGCTATTATGCATGCTGACGTCAATCATGCCGTATTCTCGGAAGGGACTAAAATGGGCTTGCTGATTGCCTTGTTAATAGCATTTGGCGTTAAGCTGCCAATCTTCCCGCTGCATAGCTGGATGGTTCGCGTTCACGTACAGGCATCTCCATCGGTTGTTATGCTCCATGCGGGTATCTTGCTGAAAATTGGGGCTTACGGGATCATCCGTTTTGGAATAGGGATTTTCCCAGAGCAGTTCCAGGAATTAGCGGTCTTAATCGCTGTTCTCGGAGTTGTGAACCTGTTATACGGAGCATTCTTAGCATTGATTCAGACAGATTTCAAAATGGTCCTTGCTTATTCCTCTATTTCCCATATGGGAATTGTGTTAATTGGATTAGGCGCGATGAACGAGGCAGGCATTCAAGGAGCCATCTTCCAAGTGGTATCACATGGTTTGATTGCAGCACTTCTATTCTTCCTTGTTGGGGTATTTTACGAGCGTCTGGATACATCCATCATCCAAAACCTTGGCGGATTGGCAAAGGGAATGCCGATCACAGCTGGCTTTCTGCTAGCTGGAGCAATGGCTTCACTCGGAATGCCTGGAATGTCCGGATTTGTGAGTGAATTTATGGCCTTCCTTGGCCTATTTAAAGAAATGCCGGTTTTAGCAGCGGTAGGAGCACTAGGAATTATTTTGACTGCCGTTTACCTTCTGCGTGCAGTTCTTGGCATTACTTATGGAAAAGCCCATCGTGAATTTGCGGGTGTAACCGATCTTCGCGGCAGAGAATGGGTTCCAGCTTTAGTTTTACTAGCGATTATTGTATTAATTGGTGTGTACCCAAGTGTACTAAGCGAGCCGCTAACATCCACACTTGAAACGATCATGCTTGGGATAGGAGGGTGATGAAGGATGGATCTTACAGAATTATTATCATATAAATGGAGCATCATGACACCTGAGTTCATCATCCTCGGTGTAGCCACTTTACTATCATTATTAGATTTATTTATGCCGAAGACGGTGAATCGAAAAATCCTTGGTTGGCTTGGCCTTGCGGGGATTCTAGCCGCACTTGCGTCCCTTTTCAGCTTGTTTGGGCATGGAGCGGAATCGATTCTGTATGATACCTTTAGACTCGATTCTTTCGCGAAGGCATTTAAGCTGCTATTGTTATTGGGAGCTGCGCTTGTTATGATTCTGGCAACGAGCTATGAACCGAAGGATGGGCTAACTGAATATCGAGGAGAGTTCTTCTATTTATTCCTTGCCGCCCTGCTCGGAACGATGATCATGTCTTCAAGCGGCGATTTAATTACGCTGTTTGTCGGCCTTGAGTTGCTTTCGATTCCATCTTATATCCTTGCGGGCCTTCGCAAGAAAAATACTCTATCGAACGAGTCTTCTATGAAATACGTCATTAATGGCGGAATTTCGACTGCGATTACTCTTTTCGGTATGAGCTATGTGTATGGTCTTACAGGGACAACAAACCTACTTGAAATGGCTCGGGGGTTAATGGCATTAACGAACCCGCAGCACATCTATCTAATGGGTCTTGCTTTATTCATGATTTTTGTCGGGCTGTCATTTAAATTGGCAACGGCTCCGTTCCATATGTGGGCACCTGATGTGTACCAAGGAGCGCCGACACCTGTTACGGCTTTCTTGAGCGTCGTTTCAAAAACAGCCGGCTTTATCATTCTCATTCGAATTATGCTTGTGGTGTTCTTAAGTACACCATCTTCAGACATTCCAAATTCAATGCCGCTCTTTATGAAGGTTCAGGATTATATTGCCTTCCTTGCAGCTGCAACAATGATTATTGGAAACGTGGTAGCTTTAAGACAGAAAAACATTAAGCGTCTATTCGCATACTCAAGTATTGCACAGGCGGGCTATTTGCTTGTAGTAGTCGCATCGTTATCAGTTTTTATCTTTGATACACTTTGGTTCTATTTAGGAGCATACTTGTTCATGAACCTTGGGGCATTTGCGATTATCCAGCTGATCACGCAAAAAACAGGATCAGAGGATATTTCACAATTTGCGGGATTATACAAAAAGGCACCGATTCTGGCGCTTTCGATGGCTGTATTTATTCTCAGCTTGGCGGGAATTCCGGGAACAGCCGGCTTTATCGGGAAGCTTAACATTTTCATGGGTGCGCTTGCCGTAGAACCTGCACGCTATGTGTTAGTGTCCATTATGATTGCGACAACAGTCGTATCGTATTTCTACTATTTCGGCGTGCTCGTGCAAATGTTCTTCCGACCAGCTGCAGACCAAGAGGCAAAAATCAAGCTGCCAGCAGGTCTCGGCATTGTTATCGGTGTGTGCGTAGTGGCGACTGTGTTGTTTGGAGTCGCGCCGAGCATCGCGTTCGACTTTTTACAGGGGAACTTCAATCAGTTCAGCGACTTTTTTCAGTAAGGGGATACTTTAAAGGGTTAATTTAAGGGGTAAACATATATATTTTGAGAAAGGGGAGCGGTCCCCTTTCTTTTTTTGTGTAGAGATTCTCTTGGAGGATGGGTAAGATTTTGCGTTTTGATTAAAGGTCATTATGAGGGATGATTGGTAACAAAAAGTCCAAGCAGAGAG
>NZ_JBALPC010000038.1:32992-56477 GCF_036965225.1 Bacillus sp. JJ1474
TTTGAAAAGTCCAAGCAGGTAGACTGGACGGACATTTCATCGAGAACTGGGATTGAAAAGTCAAAGCAGTGTATGGGGATGGACAATTTATCATGAAAAAGGTTCGAATTGGCTGATAAACCGGGAATCTGGCTGACAACGGCACGAAATTGGCTGATAAAAGGGGAGCCTGGCTGACAACGGCACGAAATTGGCTGACAAAATGAAAATCTGGCTGACATCTGCATCAATTTGGCTAATAAATCAGAATTCTGGCTGACAAATCCAAAAAAACTGCTGTTAATTCCCCATATCTTGCTAACAAATCCGAACTTTTATCAAAACTTAAAGATTCTTTGTAAGACAAGTGTTATTTCCTATTATAAAGCCGCGTTCCATGCTATGATTATAGGCGGATTGTCAATTTTCGGTTTAGTATTGACATATTTTCGAAAAAATATCGAATACATAGCCCAAATAGTTTTTCCTATGGCGGCGATGGAGATGGGAGTGGTATACATGGTTCCAGGATTTGGACAACAGGCGTTGCTTAGCATTATGTCACATTTGGTTTTTATTGCTTTAGCCTGGTGGGCTCTTCAAGCATTGCGCATTGATCAGCTTTTGCGTCCCAACCGTGTCATGCAGGCAAGAGTACTCTACATCCTATTATCGATTGCCATTGGGGCGTCCGTAAGTAACTTTTTCCTTGATTATCTTCTATGGTCGAGGCAATTGCCCCTTATTCTTCAAACGGTACTTTAAAAAAAGATTTAACAAAATAGTAGATAATATGGGTCTTCGTACATGTTTTCAATTATCTTATTTTTAAGTACAATTCTATTTGTTGTGCTCTATTTTTGCATGTTTAAAAATTGGCATTAAATAGTTAATCCCAAATTTGACGATTTTGAATAGGATATAAGAAATTGGGCAATATCCTCAATTTTACAATTGCTTCAGTCGCTATGAACGCCACGTTCTGTGGCAGCATCCATGCTAGCAGCTGATAGGCGACTCAAGCTAAATTGTCAAAAAGTGACGACAATTCCCAAGTATGCTCAGCTCCTCCTTGGTAACAATGGTAGTAAGGGGGAGGATGTAAATATGAAATACTTGAAGATAATATTAGCAATTGTTGGTACTTTTGGTTTTATGGTCTTAAACTTTGGGAATAAAACGACTGTGGCCAAAACCGATCTCGATCTTATGAAGCTATCCTCAATTTTACAAGACGAAGATATTTTAATCATTGAATGGTCTTTGCATGCAAGAGAAAATATGGAAAGTCTTCAAAGCGTGGATGAGGTAAAAAAATATACAGATGACCTCAAGAAACAATACCCAAATTGGACTTGGACGAGTAACGATTTGGAAAAACAGTCGGAAACCGTGGCGGTTTTAAATAAAGATTCTCAGACGGAAACGATAAAGATTCTATCGACCCCCACAAAAAATAAAGTTCAAACGTATGTCATTTATGAAGTGAAAGGGAATGACTGGAAGGCTGAATCTGAAAAAGAGATCAACTTTCTCTTAAATGGCAGAATTTCTGACATTTTCCATGAAAATACCACAATTTTCTCTTGTTTGAAAGGCGAATTCAGTGATAAAATTGATAAGACTTTGCCTAATGAAATAAACCATTTATTAGCTGCCTTTAATGCGAAAAAAATAGAAGGTTTACATGAGGAGAATTTCATATCGGCATCCGCCTATTCGACATTGTTTGATAATGCTATTCAAACAAAAGGCAAGGATATGAATTTGCAAATAGGTATAAGAAATCATGGATTGGGCGGAAAGACTACCCTTGTAGTTGGCACACCCATCCTAACGATTGAATATTAATATAGAGAAATTGGACGCGGAGGGGAATACACTTTGGAAAAAATCATCGTCCGCGGCGGAAATAGGTTAAGCGGTATTGTCAAAGTAGAAGGAGCAAAAAACGCTGTTTTACCGGTTATCGCCGCAACACTATTAGCAAGTGATGGCAAGAGCGTAATTCGTGATGTACCGACACTCTCCGATGTATACACGATCAATGAAGTATTACGCTATTTAAACGCCGAAGTGGAGTTTAATCATAACCAAGTCACTGTTAATGCATCACGAGAATTAAGAGTAGAGGCACCTTTTGAATATGTCCGTAAAATGCGTGCTTCTGTTTTGGTTATGGGATCCTTACTTGCCCGTAATGGCCGTGCGCGTGTAGCATTGCCTGGCGGGTGTGCAATTGGATCTCGCCCGATTGATCAGCATTTAAAAGGCTTTGAGGCAATGGGTGCTACGGTGAAGGTTGGCAATGGATTTATCGAGGCAGAAGCAGCAAATGGCCGCCTGCATGGGGCAAAAATCTATCTTGATTTTCCAAGTGTCGGAGCAACGGAAAATATTATGATGGCTGCAACCCTTGCCAAAGGGACAACGATTTTAGAAAACGTAGCGAAAGAACCGGAAATCGTGGATTTAGCGAATTTCCTCAATAAAATGGGTGCAAAGGTTAGAGGAGCCGGAACCGGTACGATCCGAATTGAAGGTGTTGACCAATTATTCGGAGCGGAGCACCATATCATCCCTGACCGAATTGAAGCTGGTACCTTTATGGTGGCTGCTGCGATTACAGGCGGAAATGTCCTTGTCAAAGGCGCTGTCCCTGAACACTCCACCTCATTAATTGCAAAAATGGAAGAAATGGGCGTTCTTTTTGTTGAAGAAGCAGAAGGCATTCGTGTCATCGGTCCAGAGAAACTAAAGGCAGTTGATATTAAAACAATGCCTCATCCTGGTTTCCCGACTGATATGCAATCCCAAATGATGGCTTTATTACTCCATGCAAACGGTACAAGTGTGATCACGGAGACTGTATTCGAAAATCGCTTCATGCATGTGGAGGAATTCCGCCGTATGAACGCTGATATTAAGATCGAAGGCCGCTCTGTTATTATGAACGGACCATCTAATCTCCAGGGAGCTGAAGTGGCTGCAACGGATTTACGTGCTGCTGCGGCACTCGTTTTATCTGGATTGGTAGCAGATGGCGTAACTCGTGTAACGGAATTGAAGCATTTAGACCGTGGCTATGTGGATTTCCACAACAAGCTGGCTGCCCTTGGTGCCGATATTGAGCGCGTAAAAGAAGTGGACGAAATCGTTGCCCCAGTGGAACGATATGTTTCAGATATGAATGCGTAGTTTTGTGAGATTAAAAAGTCACTTTTTGTGAGTGAATTGTTTAGTAAAAGATAATTTTGAGATGAAGCGCAGAATCCGTTCGTCAGACCTCTGACGAGTGGGGGTTGCGTTTTTTCTTTTTTTAGAAGGTGTTGTGCAGTGATTTGGAAAAAGTGGAAACCAACCCTGCTTAGCTCTCCGAATTCTGATGATATCTCGAAATTATTTTTCCTCCATTGAGCCCCTAAAGAGTTACCAACCTTTAACATTCCAGCCCAAAATTCTTGTCATAATAGCCTGTCCACGACCATAAGATTGAGAAGAGACAGACTTCTAAGGGGTCTAAATCACATATTATGGAGGCATAGTCATGACAAAATTTAAACCTTTCATCGTACTAGGAGCACTGCTTGTTTTCATTACTCTGCTGATTCCTTCTTTATTAGTCCTCCCTTTTAAAGACGATCAGGTGTCCGTAAAGCTCGGGGAGCGGTTAAATAAGGAAGACAGCAAGAAGCATACAGCGGAAACCTCTAAAGAGCCAGCTGTTGAGGTAGCGGTATTTCGAATGAAAAAAAAGCAAGTGGATTCGCTTCCGCTAGAGGATTATGTTGTCGGAGTAGTAGCATCAGAAATGCCAAGGGCTTTTGAAAAAGAGGCGTTAAAGGCTCAAGCCTTAGCAGCAAGAACGTATATTGTGAATCAAATGATGCGAGAAAATAAGTCAGAGCTGCCTGATGGAGCGCTTGTCACGGACACGGTGGAGCATCAGGTTTATAAGGATATGGATGAAATCAGAAAAACATTTGGCCCGGATTTTAAGTGGGCAATCGAAAAAATCACAGAGGCTGTCAAGGAAACGAGTGGGCAAATTATCGTTTACGAAGGCTCACCGATTGACGCCAGCTTCTTTTCAACAAGTAATGGGTATACCGAAAATTCTGAGGCTATTTGGTTAAACGCAGTCCCTTATTTAAAAAGCGTGGAAAGCCCATGGGACTTGGAATCGCCAAAGTTCAGCAACCAAAAAACATTTACCATTTCAGATTTCGAGAATAGGTTAGGAGTCAAGCTTCCTTCCAATAATACGATCGGCACTATAACGTCTAGAACTGCGGGAAAGCGTGTCGGTGAGGTTGAAATTAACGGGAAAGTCTTTTCAGGTAAGGTGATTAGGGAAAAGCTCGGACTAAGGTCCACAGACTTCACGTGGAAGCGCCAGGGGGATCAGGTTGTTATTAACACGAGGGGATATGGCCATGGTGTCGGTATGAGCCAATACGGGGCAAATGGGATGGCCTCAGAAGGAAAAACCTACAAAGACATCATCTCCTACTACTATAAAGGCGTAGAAATTGCTAACTCAGAAAACTACCTTACTAAAGTATTAGCCAAAAAATAAATTGGTGCCAGGCACCCTGAAAAGACAATCTGTATGGTTTTGTGATTTCAGGGTGTACACGTGAGTAGGCTCAATGTAAGGGTTTCAGCCCTTAGTCGGGGAAACACAAACATAGAAAGGTTCAATATAAGGATTTTAACCTTTCGCTTAAGTAAACGTGAACATAGAGTTGCCGATACCAGCAGGCAGCTCTTTTTTATGCCCAAAAGAACACATTTTATCCCAGAAAAAATTTATTTTTAAATAATGAATAATTTCTTTAATTTTGTCGAAAAATAATCCAAAAAAATATTTTTGCGGGGATGTATATAATTCTTCTAATCTGTTCAGAATGATTGCTGAGGTGATGATAAATGAGAGAGGAAGAAAAGAAACGATCTTCTCAAAATTCCAGCTTTAAACGCTTTTTCAAGAAGCGTTGGGTATTCCCAGCGATCTACATTGCAGCAGCAGCAATCATTCTAACCGGGGTTCTTTGGTACCAAAACACGAATAATAATTCAGCGAATCCAGATAGCGTGGATAATAGCGCTACCGATGTACCGGGGAAAAAGTTTAATGAACCAGCAATCGAAGTAAACCGATCTATGGAAAACATCATGATGCCTGTAAAAGATGTCGATGCATCAGTCATTCAAAGACCTTTCTATGACGCAGATGCCAAAGCAGAAGAACAGGAAGCAGCACTTGTCCTATACGAAAACCAATATCACCAAAACACAGGTATCAATATTGGGATGAAGGATGGCGAAACATTTGATGTCGTTGCATCCTTAAGTGGAACGGTTACGAAGATTGAAGAAGATGTGCTGTTGGGAAATGTCATTGAAATTGAACATGACAAAGGAATTGTAACACAGTATCAATCTGTTAAAGAGATCAGTGTCGAGGTTGGCAGTCAGGTTAAGCAAGGCCAAGTGATTGCAAAAGCTGGTGAAAGCATGTTTGATGCGGAAGCGGGTGTCCATGTACACTTCGAAATTCGCAAGGATAACGTTGCACTTAACCCGCATGATTACTTCCAAAAGCCATTAAGCACATTACAGGAGCTTAGTGAGGAAGATGAAACGAAAGCATCTGATGATCAAGATGCTGTAGATGAAGAAGCCTCTGAGGAAGATACAGAAAAAGGTACAAGCGATGATGAGAAAGATTCCGAAGAAGACACGAATAACGAAACAGAACAAAATTCTAAGGATTCTTCAAACGCATAATATAAGCCAAAGCCCTGCCGATTCGGCGGGCTTTTTGGCGTGAATGACCGCTATCCATTTACTGACAGGAAATTTCCTCGATCGACAATTTCTCGGGAAATAACCGGTAAAAGCTCATTTTCCTACAAAAATCCCCTTAGATCTGGGATGAGACTGTGAAGTGAAACCATTCTCCTTGCTTCAAATTTTTTAGAACACTATTCCTTAAAAACTGTCAGTCCATTACCTAAAATACAATATTTTTAGTCAAAATCTCCCGTTAAATACTAAATCTTCAAAAAACTTTCGCAATACCTTGTCCCTAATGTGTTTTTCGTGCATATATCTGCAACCAAGCTAATAGACTGATACAAACCTGACAAAGAGAGTGGTTGAGGTGAGGAGTCGTTTTGCAGATAGTATTGAATGTGCCTTAGGACATGTTTATTCACCGCAAGCTCAGAAAGTAAAAGCTTTCTGCCGTATGGAGAATTCTCCGAATATAGCCGCCATGCGGAACAGAGTATAGATCAAAGCGAAAAGCGAGTCTCATTTCGCACTTCTCACATCCAATTTAGGGAGGGCGAGTGGTGTGCACGATTACATCAAAGAGAGAACTATCAAGATTGGAAAGTATATCGTGGAGACGAGAAAAACAGTTCGCGTTATCGCGAAGGAGTTTGGCGTATCCAAAAGTACAGTCCATAAAGACTTAACAGAAAGACTACCTGAGATTAACCCTGAACTGGCGAATGAAGTGAAGGAAATTCTAGATTACCATAAATCAATCCGACATTTACGCGGGGGAGAAGCTACAAAAATGAAATATAAGAAAGAAGAAATTGAGGGAGAAGTATTAAAGTAAAACAAGAAAATGATTTTGTTGATTATTAGCCTTATGCAACGAAAATAAGATAGGTATGTTAAGGCGGATTGATCCTCAACAATATTTATTAGCAAAGCCAACAAAAAATGCAGTCAGGCGCCAAATAAAAGGCTCTGGCTGCTTTTTTTTCTTTTACGACAAAAATCTTCAAAAACCCACACATATTCTGACAAAAAATTATTTAATTCGCCTTGAGTGTGGTAGAATATAGAATTAGGATAGAACTTGATTCGTATAATCAAAAAGGTCTACAACTAGGTGAGTTAGGCAAGTGGAGTGCTTCATTTTTTCTGGAGCATAAGTTGAAGAATTTTAAATATAGCGAGGTTCGCTTAATATAGCTAAATGCATAAGGCGTGTACTGGGCAGACCTGGCCTGGTGCTTAATTATGTCCATGAGCAGGTGGCGGACAATGCAGGCCAGTAGTCAAGGAGGAAAGATGAGAGAATGTTTGCAAGGGATATTGGAATTGACTTAGGAACGGCTAACGTGCTGATTCACGTGAAGGGCCGCGGAATTGTTTTGAATGAGCCGTCTGTGGTAGCAATTGATAAGAACACGAATAAGGTTTTGGCAGTAGGTGAGGAAGCGCGCAGAATGGTGGGACGGACGCCTGGCAATATCGCAGCTATTCGCCCGCTTAGAGATGGAGTTATAGCGGATTTTGACGTAACAGAAGCTATGCTGAAGCATTTTATTAACAAATTGAATGTGAAAGGCTTTTTATCAAAGCCACGCATTTTAATTTGCTGCCCAACGAACATCACAAGTGTGGAGCAAAAGGCGATTAAAGAAGCGGCAGAAAAGAGTGGCGGTAAGAAGATCTATTTAGAGGAAGAGCCTAAGGTAGCCGCGATTGGCGCCGGTATGGATATCTTCCAGCCAAGCGGAAACATGGTCGTTGACATTGGTGGGGGAACGACAGATGTCGCAGTTTTATCTATGGGTGACATCGTAACCTCTTCTTCGATTAAAATGGCAGGAGATGCCTTCGACAGTGAGATTCTGCAATATATTAAGCGCGAGTACAAGCTATTAATCGGGGAAAGAACCGCTGAGAATATTAAAACAACCATTGGAACCGTATTCCCAGGATCAAAGAGCGAGGAATTGGATATTCGCGGACGCGATATGGTATCAGGCCTTCCAAGAACGATCACAGTTCGTTCAGAAGAAATTGAACGTGCTTTAAGGGAATCTGTTGCGGTCATCGTACAGGCGGCAAAGAGTGTGCTTGAACGGACGCCACCTGAACTATCTGCTGATATTATCGATCGCGGTGTTATACTAACAGGCGGGGGCGCGCTTCTCCACGGCATCGACACCCTTCTTGCTGAGGAATTGAAAGTGCCTGTCTTAATAGCTGAAAATCCAATGGATTGCGTAGCGATTGGAACAGGTATTATGCTTGATAATATTGATAAGCTTCCGAAACGCAAGCTGGGATAAATTTTAAGTGAAGAATAACAAAATCGAGTATGAAATCATCTAGGTTTTATACTCGATTTTTTATCTTAGGCTACTTTAGAAAATGGTAAAATAATAATATCTGCAAAAATTCTTACTTTTTATAATGTTTATTTTGAAGATTTTTTCTATAATAGAAGTAATGCTAATAAATATATTCCGTTTCCAAACGGATACTTATACATATTTTTCAAAAGTTTTCTAATGAGGTGAACTTATGTTCAGAGGGTTTTATACAGTGGCCTCCGGGATGGTGGCGCAGCAGAAAAGAACAGAAATGCTGACGAATAATATGGCGAATGCGAATACACCGGGCTTTAAGGCTGATCAATCTGCCTTGCGTGCGTTTCCGGAAATGCTGTTGCAGCGATTTGACCAGGAAGTGATCCCAACGGAAGACGGGCTTCGTCTGCCTTTCAATCGAAGGATTGGCGCTTTGAATACAGGGGTTTATATGCAGGAAGCGATGCCGGCTTTTTTGCAGGGTGATTTAAAAGAAACAGGCATTAAAACGGACATGGCTTTACTGGATGTGTCTTTGCCTGTTAACGGCAGTGTGTTTTTTACAATTGCGGGTCTAAATGGGGAACAGCAATATACACGAAATGGAAACTTTACAGTAGATGGACAAGGCTTTTTAACAACCGCAAGCGGCCATTTTGTATTGAATGAAGCGGGGAATCGCATTCAGCTGACTAGTGATCGATTTACGCTTAATGAAAATGGTGTGTTGACAGGTGAGGGCGGAGAAACCGCAAGACTGGGAATCGCGTTCGCGGAGGACGCAAACCGCCTTATGAAGCAAGGATACGGGTTATTTCGAACAGAGGACGGCAATCAGCTTCCGAGTGCTTACAATGCGGCAGGGGTCCAATTTAAGCTTCAGCAAGGGTTTGTAGAGCGTTCTAATGTGGATGTTGGTAGAACGATGACAGAAATGCTATCAGCCTACAGATCGTTTGAGGCGAATCAGAAGGTGCTTCAAGCCTATGACCGGAGTATGGAAAAAGCTGCGAATGAAATAGGTCGTATCGGTTAATTTTTGGGATGCAACTAAAATTTTTCCGGCAAAGGGGGATGAATGATGAATAGAACGATGATTACGGCACAGAATACATTAACCCAGCTGCAAAAACAAATGGATATTGTCAGTCATAATATGGCAAATATCGATACAACGGGCTATAAGCGCAGAGAAGCGAATTTCACGGATTTGCTTTTTCAGCAGTTTAATAATCAGACACTCCCTCAATTAGAGGTCAATCGATTAACACCTAACGGAATTCGTCAAGGAGTTGGGGCCAAGCTTGCTCAATCGCAAATCGTAGGGAGCCAGGGTAGCTTGAAGAATACAGACCGATCCCTTGATATGGCTATGACTACAGAGGGCCAGTATTTTAAAGTGCTCGAGCAAGGGGAGAATGGCTCGGCTATCCGCTATACGAGGGACGGCGCCTTTTACTTAACTCCATTATCAGCAAATGAAAACATGCTTGTCACGAGCAATGGCTATCCGGTTTTGGATGAAAACAATAATCCAATTACTGTTAGTAATAATGTGAAGGAATTTACTTTACAGGACGAAGGGCGACTGGTGGCTTCCTTGGAGGATGGCCGTACAAGTGAATTTAATCTTGGTGTCGTTCATATTAAGAAATCGCAATTTCTTGAGCAAAAAGGAGAAAATCTCCTCGGTCTGCCGGAAAATATGGCTGAATTAAATACGCCAGTGAATGATATTTTAACGGATCTTAACGGTCCTTTAAGAAATCAAATTTCCATGCAGCAGAGCGCCTTGGAGCAGTCAAATGTGGATATGTCCAAGGAGATGACCGAGCTCATTAATCTTCAGCGTTCTTATCAATTCCAGTCCAGATCCGTCTCCATCGCTGACCAAATGATGGGACTCATCAACGGAATTCGTTAAAAGGGGAATAAACATGTCAATCAACAACAATAATCAAGAAGCAGCGAAATCACGTGAACAATTAAAAAAAGAACGCACAACCATGGCGGAAAAGAGACGCAATCGCCGTATTCGGGTGCGCATGATTCCGATTTGGCTGCGGATTATCATTGTTGCTGTTTTAATTACTCTAAGCGGTATAGCAGGAGCAGCCTTCGGGTATGGTGTAATGGGAGGCGGCAATGCGAAAGATATATTCCAGAAGTCTACCTGGACGCATATTGTCGACCTTGTAGAACGAGAATAAAAGGGGCATAGGCCTCTTTTTTTTGGACTTGCTGGGGGAGCGGGGAGCTTAGGGGATTTGGCTGAAAAAGTGGTGGAATTGGCGATAAACCATCAAAATTGGCTGAAAAAGTACTGAAATTAGCTGAAAACCAACAAAATAGGCAGACAAATTGCCAGAAATGGCTGCCAACTTCAAAATAAACTCCCACCTCACGATTTCAAACTTCCCGTATGCTTCTTTTTTTAGTACAATAAACTATAACCTAATATTAGTAGGAGGTACTAATTATGCTAAATATTGAACAAATTAAAGAAATCATTCCTCACCGTTATCCTTTTTTACTGGTTGATCGTATTCTTGAGGTGGAGGAAGGTCATAAAGCAGTCGGAATTAAAAACGTAACGGCCAATGAGGAATTTTTCAACGGGCATTTTCCTGATTATCCGGTTATGCCGGGTGTTCTGGTTGTCGAGGCGCTAGCTCAGGTGGGAGCTGTTGCGATGCTGAAAAAAGAAGAAAATCGCGGACGTCTAGCTCTTTTTGCTGGAATTGATAAATGCCGTTTTAAAAGACAAGTGAAGCCAGGTGACCAATTGCGTCTAGAGGTTGAAATGATTCGGTTTAAGGGGCCAATGGGCAAAGGAAAAGCAATTGCGACTGTCGATGGAGAGCTTGTGTGCGAAACTGAAATCATGTTTGCTTTGCAGTAGGTTTTTGTTAAAATTGACGAAATGTTTTCGTAAGAAAGCCAGCATATAAATTGCTAGCTTTCTTTTTTTTTATGCAAGTTGCAGACGATTTTGGGAATTATAACAGGAGACCCGTAAAAAAGGTCAACTTAAAAAAACATATTTGAAAGGAGCTTTTTCGAATGAACAAAAAGCTTTTAAACCTAATTGGCGGTTCTGTTCTTGCAGCGTTGCTTTTAGCCGGTTGTGCAACCAATGATCAAGAACCCCCTCCGCCAAACAACAACGACAATAACAATGGGGTCATCAATGATGACAACAATTTAGACAGAAATAATGATTTGAACGACAACAACGGCATGAACAACAACAACAACAATAATGACAATCTTGACCTTAATGATAATGATAATGATAATAAGTAGATAATATGTGAAGGGGCAACTCCACGTCAATTTCTTGGCTTAGAGTTGCCCTATTTTAATCACCTTTAGCAGCAGTAATCTGAGGCTTTCCACGGAGAATGGTCTTAAATTCCTTCAATAGCTCATCCCCTGTTAAACCCTGATCAATGAGTTTTTTCAAAACTATTTCCGCATAATCATAATTCGTTTTCTTCAGTTTGCCTTCAAAAAGAATACTAATATGATCAGTCAAAGGTTTAATGGTGACAATCTTTGTTTGGAAGGCGGCTGGGCTGTTTTCCTTTTTCGTGATGACAACCTGAACAATGATATCTTCGCCTTGCTTGGACAATTTCTGAAAATAATCATTATACGTATTGTTCACATAGGCCTCTAGCATCCAAGTATTCTGATCGTTCTCTTGATTAATAATTAACCCGTCATTCAGGTCGATATCTACCAATGAATCATCCTCGACAACTTGCAGCGAGATGAGTTTAAACGTCTTCATCCTTTTCCTCCCGTCCGTATGGCTTATTGAAAGTATAACATAGACCTATTTGGTAATCGAATTTGGCAGGAATACCAATGCATTTTGATTTGTCGAATTTTCTTTAGTAAAATGTCTAATTTTGCATTTTTAAAGCGTTTTTCAATTTGGAGTGAACCTTTATACCCATTAAAACTGACTTTTTCCTGCAAAAATACCCCTCATAATTCAATTTTCGACTTTTTACTCTCATGCTATTCAGGGATTAAGATAAGAGCATGTTGGAGAGAGGAGAGAAATGAATGATCAATCAAGTAACGTTAGTAGGCAGATTGACCAAGGACCCGGAGATCAAAAGAACACCCGAGGGAACAGCCGTGACCAACGTAACCTTGGCCGTAAACCGTCAGTACCGCAATCAGCAAGGAGAGGTTGGGGCGGATTTTGTTCAATGCACCCTATGGAGAAAGACTGCTGAAAATACATCGCGCTATTGCCGTAAGGGCTCTTTAATTGGAATTACCGGCAGAATTCAGACAAGATATTATGACAATCAAGAAGGAATCAGAGTTTATGTAACCGAGGTGTTAGCAGATTCTGTGAGATTTCTCGAACAAAAGCGTTCAGAAGAGGCATTTATCCCCGCAGGAATGGAGGCTTAGGAATTGAACAAAGAGATGGAATTAGAAAGCCTAGTTGAGGCATTAATAAGAATGTTGGGCAAATCCAACGAAAGAGTAAACGACTTAACCAATCGGGTCAATCAATTAGAAGTCATCCTCCGCGAGTCATTATTGCCCGTCTATCACCCTGTTCACCAAACTGATCCTAAGGTGATTTCGGAAAAATACCCTTCATGAGTGTTCCTCAGGTTTTCAATTCACCTTTCCCCCTCATAGAGAGAATCAATACATTCCCCATCCCCCACTATTTCCGGCGCATATCGCGCCGGTTTTTGTTTACTTTTGTTTCATTCCCAGTATAAGAAACTGAACTACCCTAATTGTTTGGGCTTTCGTCTTTTCATCAAAATTATATAGCTCCAAGAGTGATTTCTTAATCATATCCAAATCATGATCAATAGGGCCCTTTTTTAAAATATAAGTATCCGATCCAATGTCTCGTTTCTCACTGTTATTAATTTTAGCGAGCTGAAGAAGAGTCTGGTAGTTCGGAATAATTTCCCCCGTTTCACATTTGCTAATGGTAGACCGATGAACATTCATTGAATTTGCTACTAAACACAGCCCCAATTTTGCTCATCCCTAAGCTTCCTCAGCTTTGTAGATAAAGACATGTTCTCACCGCTTTTCACAAGTTCTTTTTCTCTAAACTTAGCGGGAAAATGACTAGAAAGGGATTTGTGTTCCTGTTAGTCACGAGTATGAATGAGGAAATTTACAAAAAAGAGTGAAAAAGTAAAATTTTGTAGGTTTATTAGGGATTATTTAAAGGAATTTAGTGAAACCTGTCGAATTTAACTAGGTAAATAGTCCTGATAGTGTGTTAGGGTGGAATAGGAGTGGTTTGATGTGTCATTTAAAAAAGAAAACAAGTTAGCAGTGTCATTTTACTTTTGCAGGGAGCAATTCAGTAAGAAACATCTTAATATCAATTACCAACCCGGTTTTTTTGACGCCCTCAAGTTAATTAACCTCCAAAAACCGAAATCATATCAAAAAGTTCCTCTTAGAAAAAATACAATCCTTCGTTTTTACTACCTAGAAAATAACACCCAACAATCAATCGATTATTTATTTGATTTCAAAAAAGGCTCTATAGAAGTGAGGAAACCCAGAACAATATCTGCCAATTTTCGCTACTTATCCTGTTTTTTAATTAAAGAAGGGAACAGAGTCTCGTATATGGCGTATCGGCCAAACGCACCAAAGAAAGTAGCCATAAAAAAACAGCCGCCAAGTCTTGATAGTGATCAGACGATTGGCAGCTAAGGCTGGAGAGGGGATTGGATGTGGACAGGTTTTTGGTAAAATGCGAAAACCTGTCCAACAAGTTAGGTTACTTGGACAGGTTTTGTGAAAACCGGGAAAAGCTGTCCAACAAGTTAGGTTACTTGGACAGGTTTTGTGAAAACCGTGAAAAGCTGTCCATCAAGTTAGATTACTTGGACAGGTTTTGTGAAAAACACGAAAAGCTGTCCATCAAGTTAGGTTACTTGGACAGGTTTTGTGAAAAACGTGAAAAGCTGTCCATCAAGTTAGATTACTCAGACAGGTTTTGTGGAAACCTCGAAAACCTGTCCAACAAGTCAGTTTACTCGGACAGGTTTTATGAAAAGTACGAAAAGCTGTCCAACAAGTTAGGTTACTTGGACAGGTTTTATGATAAGCGCGAAAACCTGTCCAGCCAATATAAAAATCTGCAACTTTCGCGGTTATATCGGTCACTTTGAAGATATTTCGCTTCAGCACCACCACATTAATTCAAAAACACCAAATCCCTTAATTCATCTGTTGAAAGCTCGGTAATCCAGCTTTCGCTTTGGATGATTTGATCGTTCAACGATTGCTTTTTCTCTAGCATGGCATCAATTTTTTCTTCGAGGGTACCGGTGCAGATCATTTTATGGACGTGGACGAAGCGTTTTTGGCCGATGCGGTAGGCACGGTCGGTGGCTTGGTTTTCAACGGCAGGATTCCACCAGCGATCATAATGGATGACGTGGTTGGCCGCAGTCAGATTCAAACCGGTTCCGCCCGCCTTTAAGGATAAAAGAAAGACAGGAAACTTCCCGTTCTGGAACTGCTCAATCATCCGGTCGCGTTCATTTTTCGGAACACTGCCATTCAAAAATGGCACCTCGACACCGAATCGTTTCTTAATCATCCCGCGAATAATATTGCCCATTTCAATATATTGAGTAAAAATCAAGCAGCTTTCTTCTTGATCGAGAACCGACTCAACCAATTCATTCAGCTTCTCAAGCTTAGCCGAACGCTCAATCACCTTCGATGGCTTTTCCTCTTTTAAATAAAGAGCGGGGTGGTTGCAAAGCTGCTTCAACCGGCTGAGCATTTGTAAAATTAATCCTTTCCGCTCGAATGCTGATAAACTCTCGATTTGCTCGAATGTATCCTTGACGAGCTGTTCATACAAGGAGGCCTGCTCCGCTGTTAACGGACAGTATTCCTTTTGCTCGAGCTTGTCTGGGAGATTCAGCGCCACTTCTTCGTCTCGTTTCGTTCGGCGAAGCAGGAAAGGTCTAATAAAAGCTTGAAGCTGTCCAACCTTTTCCTTATTATCATCCTTCTCAATCGGGAGCACGAAGCGCTTTTGAAATTGGCCCATGCTGCCTAAATAGCCGTGGTTGGTGAAATCAAAAATCGACCAAAGCTCGGATAAGCGGTTTTCCATCGGGGTCCCGGTCAAAGCAATATGATGCTTGCCCTTTAGCCTCCGAACCGCCCTCGATTGCTTCGTTTGCGCATTTTTAATATTCTGCGCCTCATCTATGCTGATCGAGCCCCATTCAATACTCTCGAAATCCTCGACATCTAGAGCGGTCAGTCCGTACGAGGTAAGAACGACATCGGCTGCAGAAGCTTTTTCCACAAACTCCTCACTTTTAGACCGGTTCCCCCCATAATGAAGATACACATTCAACTCAGGGGCAAACCGCTCAATTTCCTTTTGCCAGTTTCCGAGCACGGAGGTCGGGCAAATAATCAGCGCAGGGCCAGAGTTTGCTTCCTCTTCCTTCACTTTTAAAAGGTAGGAAATCAGCTGAATTGTTTTGCCAAGCCCCATATCATCCGCCAAACAAGCGCCAAATCCATACTTGCGCAAAAATAGCAGCCAGCTCATGCCGAGCTTTTGATAAGGACGGAGGTCCCCTTGAAATGCAGCGGGGACTTCCACGAGAGGGAGATCCTTAATATCGCGAAGCTGCTTCACCATTTGCTTCCATTGGCGGTTCATTTCAATTTGAATTCGGGCAAAGGCTTTTGGATTCTCGAGTTCGTCCTCTTGTTCAGATTCATCAGCGAGAAGCTCCTGCTCAATTAAATCGCGGACATGAAGTCCTTCCTTTTCCGCTTTTTTCATTAAATCCTGTATTTGCCGTACAAACCCAGGATCAAGCTTAATCCATCTTCCTCGAATATAAACGAGTCGTCTTTTTTCCTCCACCATGCTGTTGAACTCATCCTCTGACAAATCTACTCCATTCATGGAAATCCGCCAATCATAATCCAGCATCGCCTGAAGCCCGACAAAGGATGGACGATGGCTAGTGGACTGCCCTTTAAGACGAGCCTTCACCTTAAGACTGGCATTTTTCATCGCCAGCCACCATGAAGGCAGCAGAATTTCAATTCCTAAAGAAAGGAGAGTTTCACTCGCCTCAGTAAGAAATGTCCAAGCCTCATCTTCCGTTAAACGTGTCGCAACACCCCGATCACCTTTAAGCCAAGGAAAAACATTCAGCCATCTTTCCTGTTCCTTTGTGATCGCATCCTCGTACTTCTGCCAGCCCCGAGGATAATTCGCATAATCATGCAAATCCACTAGCAGATCCGGCTCTTTTTTTCCACGAAGAAAAATGCTGAGCTCCCATGAATCGTCAATCTCGGCAGGCTCCTCCAGCTTCAGTCCAATGGAAAAAGGAATCTCGTTTTCCTTGAGGCCAATCCATTCCTGCCAGCTTTCTTCGTCAAAATAGGCCGCAAGATCACGGGGAGAAAGCTCACTTCCGCGTAAAGTATTTATTTTTCCACTTAAATCGGCTTTCAGCTTGCTATTACGCTCAAAAAACGCATCCAATGCATGATGAAACATCTCGTGGGTAAAATCCTTAACAGACATTTCCCCAATCATCTGCTCCCAAAAGGAGGAACCAAATTCCTGCACAACCCGGTCAGGCAGCGCCCAGCGGAACTGGCCGTTTTCCCAGGCTGAAAAATCAGGGATCCATTCCTTTTCGGAAATCGCCTCATATATAGGAAGAGAGGCGGCTAAACAAATTTGGGCCAGCTCATCCCAATCCCACTCGATAAATGAATTAAATCGTTCCTTCGCAAACAACGTGACAAGCTGCCAGCCGTTAAGGGGAATATCCTTCTCCTCCGCGGCTTTATGATCTTGAAAAAGAGTTCCATAGAAGCTCTCCTCATGATGATTAAACAGCAGCTTGCCCCAGAATTCAGGTTTTAAAAAAGACCCCTCATCATTCTGCGCAGAAAGGCTATATAGGTTCGTATCTATATGTCGGACGTTAATTTTTATCTTTCTGATCTCAAGCATCGATTAGCTTTCCCCTCTTACATTCTTCCTGAAAGGCGCGAAGCCGCTTTGTTTTTTCAAGCAGAGTGTCTAGGAAAAACACCCAGTCATCCTGTCTTTTCAGCTTCTTGTACAACGTCCGGAGCTTTTTCAATTTCCGGACAGCCACGCGGTAATGGTCTCGGCCTTTATGGGAAATATGGTTTTGAATCGACTGATGATAAAGCGGTAAAAGCAGTGCTGGCGCATCTTTTTCAATTTCCTTGATCCGGCTCTTTGGAAGAACGTCAATATCGTGGTTCATTCTGGCCTGCAAATCAATCCAGCGATCAAAGGCGCCGTTTTCAAAAAGAAGATTTTCATATTCATTAAAGCTGAATGGCAGCGTTTCGACGAGAGCTTTTTCATATATATCGTCTCTGCTCGTTGCCGAACAGAAAGGTTGTATCACTTTTATGGCAAGATTAGAGAAATTCCGGTTAACATAATGATTCTCTGATATTTGAAGGTATTCCCGAAGCCTCTTAATAAATTCCTCAACATAAGGTCCCATTCGTTTCCATTCCTTCTGTTGGGTAAAATAATCAAGCCAGGTCAGGAAATAGGGAGTCATCTCTTTTTCAGGAACTTCCAATAGATTAATGGCATCCTCATCTTTCCCCAATAGAATATATTGATGAATAATAGCCACAACGATCGGGAAATTTTTGTCCTTTATAGCCAGCAGTTTTTCGACTTCTTCCTGGCACCAAGCCTTCTTCTTGAAAAATTTCATCCACAGAATTCGATACAATTGAGTTTGTTCAAATTCAAGCGGGAAATCATGCTTAAGGATATCGGTGGAATCCCCTTTTAATTTTTCAATAAAATCATCGAAGGCAAAGGGGAGGGAGTGAACCGATAGTTTATGGGTCACATCCAAAATATCCTCCATCAAATCCTGAAAAAGATGGTGATAGTAAAGGTTTATGATTTCTCCCGAGTGCCCGAACTGAATGCTCAGTTCCATCAGCTTTTTAAAGCTAAAGAAGTAGCCAATCAAGTGATAAAGGAGCTTCCATTCCTGCTCAAAAGGTGCATTGGCTTGCCATCGCTTCGTATAGATTTGAAAAAGTTCATTCATATAATAGGGCTTCGGCTCACCGTTCCCGGTCATAATCGCGTCAAAGCTTTCGTGAATGGTTTCCACCCAGTTATCATAATCAGGCTTTTGCCTGCTTGAAGTCGTTAACAGGTCCTTTGCTCTCTGAAGGCCGAGTAGCTTGACCGTTTTACTCTCCTGCAAGGGCTGTCTCCAATCATTCACCCAATCCGTCACACTCTTCGCCTGCGAAAGAAGATAGAAAAACACAGCAAGCTGATGCCGGCAAAAACCATCGGCCGGACACGAGCATTCGCTTAAATTGATAAAATTAGGATCAAGCCTAACCTTTGCAGGCGTCACATCCTGAACCACACCCGTGATCTCATTCCGATCAAAGCGAACGTGAGAAACAAGCCCCTGCCGAAAAAGCATCAGTCCCTTCTGAACCATGCGCTCATCATCAGGCGACTTCGGATTCAGCATATCCTTCAACTCATTCGCCGCAAAATCCAACGGTTCGAGGAAATGCTCTGGAATGGTAGACATGGAAACCCCTCCTTTTACAAATAGTCAATAGAAATAATTATATCATTTTTTGGAATGGGGTGTCTTGTCGGTTTCCTAGTTAGGAATCTCTAGCATTGTTGGTCTGATAACTCCTTAATATTCCTATGTGAATTTTTTTAAAAAAGTTTCAAAAAATATATTGACGATAATAATTGTTTCGTGTTATATTTAAAAATTTGATAAAAATAACTATCTGTGTTACCATTATTAATGAAGGTAATATGGAGGTGATGATATGTTTCAAATTGGCGATAAGGTTTTTTATCCAATGCATGGGGCAGGTATCATTGAGGCCATAGAAGAACGGGAAATTCTAGGGAAGACACAGGAGTATTATGTGATTCACATACCATTGAATAAAATGGACGTCATGCTTCCATTGAAAACAATGACGGATTCCGGTGTTCGCTCCATCCTAGACGGAGAAACAATGAAAGAAATTTTGTTTGATATTCACAATGTGGAGTCAGACTGCGGCCTTCCTTGGAAGGAAAGGTACAAATCGAACATGGAGAAGCTGAAGTCGGGTAGGGTGGAGGATTCCGCTGAAATTGTTCGGGATCTCCTGCATCGCAACAAGGAAAAGTCGCTTAATACGAGTGAACGGCAAATGCTCAATCAAGCGCAGCGGAATATCATTAGTGAACTAAGTTTAATTAAAGACATCAGCGAGTCCGAAGCCGCTGAATTATTAAAACAATCCAGTTAGGACAAACTTCAATAAAAAAAGAGAGTGGCTCAAAATAAGAGTCGCTCTCTTTTTGTCTCTTTAAATTAGTTATACACTTTAATCTTCACGGATTTATTTCCCCACTGAATCGCTTGCTTGTGAGAAGGAATAAACACGTCAATTTTGTTTCCTTTTACAGAAGAGCCTTTATCGGCAGCGATCGCTTCCCCGTAACCTGGTACAAAAACCTTCGATCCGAGCGGTATTACCTTAGGATCAACAGAAATGACTTTCAAGTTTGGATTCTTTTTTAAATTTAGTCCTGTAGCCGTAATGCCGCTGCAGTTTTTGCAGCTAGCTGTATATGCAGTGGCTTTAACAGTAATTTCTTTATAGCTCGCAGCTTTCACAGCGGGAGCGGGCGGTTTGGTTTCAGCAGTTGCTGATGCAGGAGCCACCTTTAACACCTGATTAGGCTTAATCATATCTGATTTAAGATTATTCCATGATTTTAATTGCTGTACGGTAATTTGATTCTTTTTAGAAATGGACCAAAGAGTATCACCATTTTTTACTTTATATGTATGTTCAGCGGCAGACGCAACATTTGAAAACCCAACTAGTAGAAAAAATGCAGTCGTTATTGTGATTAGAAGTTTTTTCATGAGAGATTCTCCTTTTCTTTCTTCTTAAGGAGTATATTAGCAAAGGAAGATAACAGGAATGTTTCAGAATAAAACTATTTTTATTACAAAGTAGATTTCGTTTGTAATATTAGGGTGTTAATAGAGTAGGTGAATAATGAGGATAATAGGTTTAAAGGACATAAAATAGGGGAATCCCCCAATCCATGACCTTTAAGTTAGCTTTAAAGGACACAAAGGAGAGGAATCCCCCAATCCATGTCCCTTAAGTTAGCTTTAAAGGACACAAAACAGAGGAATCAGCCAATTCATGACCTTTAAGTTTGCTTTAAAGGACATAAAACAGGGGAGTAACCCAATTCATGTCCCTTAGCTAGTTAATAAATGGCGCAATACGGTAAAATCTCCCGGCTCCTCTACTCTTCTACTATGAGATAGGCTCCAACTTTTTATCTATTTTTCTTAACCAGGAACAAGGTAAAATCAATTTTATGAATATGCCGAATCTTGTTGAAAATTGGAGAATACACGGTTATAATTTTAATGAAAAGGCTTACATAATTTCGATTTAATGGGGGGATTAAGTGCTATTGGTCTAATAGCATTGGGCGTACCGGCGATCAAATCTTGCAATCTATTTTCTATCATCGCCATGATTCGAAAACGAATAAGAGTCCCTTTTGGCTACTTTTAACAAGGTAGCTTTTTACTATAAAAGCGGAGAAAGTTGAATATGAAAGGAAGGCCTCCATCACCGTGAAAACCAAGCCAAAGAGAAAACCCATTTTTGCATTGACGATTAGGAAAAAACTAATGCTATCATTTATTTTGATATTGTTAGTGCCATCTGTAACGATCGGTCTCTCTTCCTACTTAAATGCGCAAAGCAATATTAAGGAAAAAATCCAGATTAGTTCGAGGGAAAATGTTTTAGTCATTGATAAGTTTATTACTAGCTTTATTGAGCCTAAGGGAAATGCAGCGTCTTATTTTGCTGGAAGCTTTAATAAAGGCTCTTTTTCAGAGGAACAGGTCCAAAAAACGATCGAGCAATTGAAGGAATATCAAGTATTGCATCCGGAAGCGATGGTTGTTTATATAGGTTTAGAAGAGAACGGTGATTTTTTCTCTTATCCAGAACAGGATTTGCCTGATGGGTATGATCCGAGAAAGCGCCCTTGGTACATTGGTTCTAAGGCGAAGAGTAATGAAACGTTTATTACGGAGCCATATATTGATGCCTTTACGGGCGGGGTGATCGTGACTATTGCTCACACGCTTGAGGATGGTTCAGGGGTATTTGGGATGGACCTTAGCCTTGAAGCATTAAACAAGTTAACAGATGGAATTAAGATTGGAAAAAACGGATATCCGATCCTTATAAGTGCTGAAGGAAACTACCTCGTTCATCCAGAAATCGAAGCAGGCGAAAAGGCAGAAGGCAGCTGGGTTCAGCCTTTATTAGAAAAGAAGGATGGACAGGTCAATGATAGCCGTAACCAGATTGATTATACAACGAATGAAATAACGGGGATGAAAATTGCTGGTGTTATGGACTTAGATGAGGTCAGTCAGGATACGAAACCGATTCTCATGACGACTCTATTAATCGTTGGACTTTTTATCGTGATCGGAGCCGTGCTTTCTTATTTTGTGATCCGGTCGATAACGAGACCTTTGAACCAGCTAGTTGAAGCAACTGGAAAAGTCAGCGAGGGAGATCTGACTCAAACCTTCGATGTTAAAAATAATGATGAAATCAGCCATTTAGGCATTAGCTTTAATAAAATGGTGGGGGCTCTCCGCGAGCTGATCCGTAATATTGATGCGAAATCCGAAATGCTGGCGGCATCATCGGAGCAGCTGTTGGCAAGCTCGGAGCAAAATAATAACGCAACGGAGCAAATTGTCGATGCCATTCAGGAGGTTGCTTCCGGAACAGAACGCCAATCCAAGATGGTTGAGGAAAGCCATCATATTGTAACGGCGATGTCTGGGGAAATGGAAAGAATGCTGAGCCATTCTCAGGCCGTCCGCGATACATCCATGGACGCTGTAAACATTGTCAACAATGGAAATCAAGCGATTCAACTAACATCTGAACAAATGACCAATATTCACAAAACGATTAGCAGGCTTAGCGTGGTCATTGAGGATTTAAGAAAAAGATCAATCGATATTAATCAAATCATTGATGTGATTTCGGGAATTGCCGACCAAACGAATCTTCTGGCGTTAAATGCGGCCATTGAAGCGGCAAGGGCAGGGGAAAATGGAAAAGGTTTTGCCGTGGTTGCGGATGAGGTGCGTAAGTTAGCGGAGCAATCGTCTAGATCAACTGAAACAATCCGACAACTCATCTCCTCCATTCAAATTGACACGAACCAAGCAGTCGAATCGATGGAAAAAGGAACAACCGAAATCGAAAAAGGAATGGATCTTGCACAAAGTGCAGGAGAGGCTTTCCATGAAATCAAGGAATTTATCGATCACGTAAGCGCTGAAATTCAAACGATTTCTGTCTCTATAAAAGAGACTTCAGCGGGCACTGAACAGGTAGTTGGCGTTGTACACGGCATCGAAGAAATTGCTGTCAAAACAACAGCAGACAGCCAAAATGTTTCCGCCGCAACCGAGGAACAATTAGCCTCCATGCAGGAAATCGCAGCTTCTGCCTCTTCGCTATCTTATATGGCAGAGGAACTTCAGGAAATAATTAATCAGTTTAAAATATAAGTGAAATGGTCTATGGGGTGTGCTTGTCGGTTTTTGAGCGCGTGCCCCGTAGTTTTTTTCCAAACACAAAGAGGCCGGTCTGCATAGGAGCAGAACCGGCCTCATTTATTGGGTTAACGATCGTGTGTAACTAGACTAATTCATAGGCGGTGACGTTACGCTCGATGACTCTTGCTTCTTTTGCCGAAGCAAGAGTGCCGTTCATCGTTTGGAACACATCCGCAGCGATGATTTGCTCCATTGCTAGTTTAACAGCAGCTGGATCAATCGGCTCCTTCGGGTTATCGATGGAAAGTCTTGATAGCTTGCCTGAATCCGTTACAAATGTTAATTCTAATGATTTTGCCATGGGTCTTTTCCTCCTTTCGCTTTATTAAATGTGTGAATCTAGCTCCAGAGCCTCTGCTTAGCCAAGAATGTCAAAGCTGTCATTTTTGACAATGGTAGATAGGGAGTCCTTGCTAAGTGATGCGATTGCCGTTGCTGCCTGAAAAAGCTGATCAGCTGTCGCCATCTTTTTCACATTTCCAAAAGTGCGCGACTTGAAAATCGGTTCGCCCTTCTCATTTAATCCCGTTTCGAACGTTAGACGAAGCCGTGTCTCAATCATTAATGCCTCTGCCATGTTGATCACCTCCTCTCACTCTTTATATATAAGGG
>NZ_JBALPC010000039.1:0-1875 GCF_036965225.1 Bacillus sp. JJ1474
CCTCTTAACTACCTTCAACAATGAGTTTCCGTGGCGATGGACGTTATCATTCCCTCTTAACGACTTTCGAACATGATTTTCTCACTCGAAGCCCCAGTTCAAGGCGCTTCCGCTTTTCTTATCACAATTTGAAAAGGTCCCTTCCCCACGGGGATTGTTTTGATTATGTCTAGATTTTCCGGGTTTACAATATGAATATCATTGCTGTCATAACCAGCTATCATTAAATACTGATCAAGTAAAGCCATTTCAAAAGGATTTGCACCAATTACTTTAGAATTGACTACTTTTCCTTCCATATTTAACTTGTAAAGCATGCTTGTCCCGTGGCTAAGTGCAAATACATGATGATTAAATTCCAAAAAATTCACAGGCATAGTTGGGGCCGGGATTTTGTAAATTAACTCGGCCGTTTCTGAATTGTACACATGAATATCCTTTTCAACCACGGCACCCGCACCATGTCCTCCAATCCAAAGCTCATTCCGATTATCATTTAGCCATGCCCCTGCAGCTGCTGGGTGAATATGATAGCTCGAAACATTTTTTGTGTTATTCAAGTCAACCACTGTTAGTTTTTCTTTACTGAAACTTAATACATATAGTTTTTTATCCTTTTCCGATTCAAGGATGGTTAATGGATTATTTTCCGTCCTAATTTGTGCTTTCTCTTCACCATTCATATCAAATAATCTGATTTTAGCAAGATTTTGATCCACTAACGCAATATAGGAATTTGTTTGAAGCAGCTTCCCATTGACAATTCCTTTGCCCGTTTTCCAGCTACCAATCTTTTTTCCGGCTTTTAAAGAAAATAAATCAACTGTCTCAACCTGTTTTCCAAATAGTATAATTGTATCTCCATCTGGAAAAATAACGGCACCTGTATAGGGCTTTTTTAGCTTCCAATCGGAAAGCTTTTTCATATTCTCTATATTAACGAAAGAAACAGACATATCCTTAATATTGACAGTTGCAGCAATAGAAAGATCTTCTTCAATAGGCTGAAATTTTTGATTCGTGCATGAAGATAATAATATTGCTGTCACAAATATAATCAAAAATCGGAATAATATAGGCACAGGCTTCTCCTCTTTTAACCTTTTTTCCATATTATATGGCCTATATGTGTTTAATTTGTGAAGTTCATTTTGATGATTGGACGCTTTTTGTGAACTCCGTCAGCTCTAGATGCAATTGAATTAAAGCGATTTTACTTTGGTCAGATAACTCTGATTCGATAATTCTTTTTGTTGCCATATAATACTTTTCCATTAATGATTTTCGAACTCTAGGATGAGCGTTTTCATCCTTCAGCTCCCTGACAATAGCTTCTTTTAATATTAATTCCGCAGACTCGTCAGCTAAAAGGGAACGATTTTTCCATAACTTTCGATATTCATCTAATAAATTTTGATAATACATGTTACATCACCATCTAATTTTTTTAATAGGTCTTTATCATTCTATTTTTACATAAAAAAAATCGGATATGCAAAAAATAGTTAAAATAATGTTGAAGGGAGATCAATTAAGTTGAGTACACCATATTGCTGTCCAAATTGTAAAACAAATCGGAGCCGTTTTAATATTATTAGACAGGTTCCGCAATCCGTTAAACTCGACCCGCACACAGGAGAAATTGTTGAAGAATTTACAAACGAAAATTTAAGCCCTTTTCATATGGCATACAAAGGACCAGAAATTAAAATACAATGCGGTTCCTGCGGATTAGTAGAAGATGAAAGAACGTTTATTAAATTTGGGGAAAGATAATTAGAAAAGTAGAAGCGCCTTCGGAACATCAAAGGGCAAATGTTCCTGCGAAGAATATTCGCAGAAGCTTTCCTTTGTGCCCACCCCCGACAAGCACAA
>NZ_JBALPC010000039.1:1937-28034 GCF_036965225.1 Bacillus sp. JJ1474
ATGATTACGCTTCCGAAGCCTTCCTTGTCCTGTCGCATTGTCGACACTAGTACGTCCTGTACGGCGGGGGTAGGCGCTGGAGCTAGACAGAAAAAACTTGAGAAAATCTCAAGTTTTTTTATTGTATATCCTGCATAAACCGAAGGGTATCTATTTTCCATGCATCTGCATGTGAAAATCGCACTAAATATATGTTTCCATTAAAGCTTTTTCTTCCTTTATTACGAATGATCATATCTATTTCTACAGGTACTTCGATGTTTAATTCGTTAGTTAGATCCTCGACAGGTAAAATGGCCATCCTGTTCAAATTAATATTTTCAATCTTCTTGAGATTGCCTTTCCCTTTCGTTTCTTGCAGCGAAAAGGCAGATACGATGCTAGCATCCTGCTGTTTATACCCTGCTATATAAGCACTGATTATTTCATAAGGGTCCGCATTGCCAGCGTATTCCTTAAGCCTTCCGGCTGCTTTTAATATCATTAATTTATGCGATAGATCCATAAAGTTTGTCCGATGTGTCGTACTGCCATGAAAATGAATACAAAAGTGACCAGGAAAGTTATTCTGCAAAGCACCAGCACCGTGAGGCATCCCATGCATGGAGGCTGCAATCCATTGTCCTTTATGAATAACGATTATCGCTCTCCTCTTCCAGCTCCATTTTCCATTATAGATTTCCTTCATTATTTTTGTTTCATTTGATGTTAATGGCTGTACATCGGCATGATGACTGCCAGCTCTTCTTTGTACTTTAAACTTTTTACCTGATTCTACATCCATGACAGTGAACTTTGAGTACTTAGGCAAAATCTTATTTACCTGATCCCACGGGAGTATTTCGATTTGATGTCCCACCATGTTTTCATTTGCCTGAACATTTGTATCATAGGTACATGCAGATAAAAACAGTAGAAATGCAATGAAAAATTTCATTTTCTCCACTCAATTTCTTAGTTTAATTTCTTATTCCTCTAAGAAAGTCTTCCAAAAAATCGACCCATGTATTCATTTTCATACAAAAAATCGTGTTGATCACACGATTTGATTAGGAGCTTGATTCTTTTTTCTCTAATATTTCCAACTGGCTTTCTATCTCCTGCCAATTTATCTTTTCACCTATAAAAACTAAGTTAAGGGGCATATTCATATTTTCCTGCAAATAGACAGGCATGCCGTATGAAAATTGAAAGAGAAAAGGATATTTCGAATAAGAAAATTTAATATACCCTTTTATCCGGTACATCGTATCAGGAAGATTTCTTAAAAAGTTTTCAAATTCACCTTGATCCACCGGCTTTTCAAACTTATAAACATAAGAGCTTAACTTTAATTCCTTCTTTACATGGGAATTCGCCGGTTTATCTTTTGTACTAAATGACAAATTCTTTATATACTCGATAGGTACTTTTGAGAATGCAGTTAACACGGAAAAAGCATGAGAATTTAGTGCCTGTATTTCCATTGATAGTTTTGCTTGCTCTGCTTCAGTTAAGACATCAGTTTTGTTTAACAGAATTAAATCAGCGTGCCTGACTTGTTCCATTAATAATTGCTGTACTTGAGGACCCAATGTTTTCCTGTTAAGCCACCTCATACCGTCAACTACTGATATAATACCTTTTACATGGATTTTATCTGCGAATAACGGCGAGAGTACTGCATCTAATACCTCAACTGGGTGTGCCGCACCTGTTGCTTCTATATAAATAACCTCTGGTTTTTCAACCATTAGCAGCCCCTGAAGCTGAGCCTCTAACTTATCTTGAATGGAGCAGCAAATACATCCATCCAGCAGTTCTTTAAGTGGAACATCCTCTTCAATTGCGTCTGAATCAATTGATACCTTTCCAAGCTCATTCATCATGACTGCTACTTTTCGATTTTGCTTCTTTTCCTCGATTAATAACTGCTTTAATAAGGTTGTTTTCCCGCTGCCCAAAAACCCTGCCAATACATATATATCCGTCTTAATCATGTATCTTCCCGCTCTCTCCTATGATCCTCATATATTTCTACGATCATCTTTTGCAATTTCTTCTCTAAAGAACTCATGTTTAAATTTATTAAATAGCCTACAGGGTGAAACATTTCCATCTTGCATTTCCAAATAGGAATATAGCCATTAGGATAATATACCCCATTTTTTTCTACACCTATTTCTAAATAAGAGTTATAGCTATCTAAAAATAGATCTTCCTTTGACGCAGATTTTCCTTTTTTTTCACGTATAAGCTCAATCATTAACGATTCAGTCAGTATACGAAAATCGTCTTCATATTTTCCTTGAAGCTTTCTTCCTAAATTTTCGCACTGTTCCTCAATCCTAGCTACCTCTTGTCTAATCTGTTCATTTAGGTGAACAATTTGTTTCAAGAAATCACCTCTTCACACTATGCCTAAAGACACATTTTATCTGATTTTCTTGAACGTTACAATTGTAAAGACCCAGAAATAAGAAAACGGGCATGAGCCCGCTTTCTCATTTTTCATGTAAAAAATCCTTAATCGCTTCTTCATTTTCCATAAAATCCAATTGTAAAACAGATCCTGCATGCCGATATTGTTTATTTTCAAAACTGTTGGAAATGGGTACTCTTAATGTTTGAACATCATTAACCGGATTTAACAGAAAGCTGGCACCGAGAGAAAAGGCATCATCGAACTTCAAGTCTGTTTCTACATAATGCATCGTGTGCTTAATCATTTCTGGGAATTTTGCTATTCCATCAATCGTTGCAAATTGTTTAATGGCCTGATCCTTTAATGAAATGAGAACCTCCTGCTGTCTATTCACCCTTCCAAAATCACTCATTTCATCATGCCTAAATCTTACGAAGGAAAGAAGCTCTTCACCGTGAAGTTTTTGCTTTCCTGGCTTTACACTTAAATTCATATCGTCAATCATCGCTTGAGAAACCTCAACCTCAAGACCATCAGGGGCAATTGTGTTCATTATGCTAATAAATCCTTTAAAATCAATGACGGCAATATGATCAATGGTTACTCCAAAGTTTTGTTCAACCGTTTGTTTAAGCAAGTCCTTTCCTCCGAGAGAATATGCATGATTGAGCTTGCTATAGGTCAATGGATGAATTGGAATTTTCACATAACTATCTCTCATCAAGGAAACAAGTTTAATCTTTTTATTAACTGGCTCATACCGAGCAAGCATAATCGTATCAGAACGTGAATTTCCTTCTCTCCTGCTATCAACGCCAATTAATAAAAAATTCTTTGGCTCTTTTGCCATTTTTAATGGCTCTGGCGGTATAGATGGAATGTTTTTTTCAATTACTTTTTCTATAACATTCTTCGGTTTGGGAAGATCATCTTCTTTATGATTTCTTTCAGAGGAAAAGGATGTACACGCAGTTAGCCCACCACAAATGAGAAATAAAATGAACCATCGTTTAATCAACACATCACCTCTTTACATGGAGCATTTATTTATGATTTATTTTTTTAAAAAAATAAAGGGAGCAAAATCTTAGACTGCCTTAATTTAATTGTTGGATGGAAGCGATGTTTCTATACCCGGTGTGTTTTTCTAATGCAAAAAAGCACTTTCAGCTGAAAGTGCTTTTTACAAAATTATCGCAGATTAACGGGCAGTAAGACCCCCACTTCAAGAAGTTGAGTAAAACATAAATTTCTAAGTGGGGATCAACAGCCCGTAAAGGCCCGATTATTTGAACACAGTCTAAGAGCGCCACGTCCTGTGGCAACGTCTGTGTGACCCCACATCCTGTGGGCCGCAACTAACAATCAGTGGGGGATGAAAGAACCCCTCACTGATTGTAGTTTCACTTTATTTAGATCCTAGCTGTTGTTTCAATATTTCAGAAGCTTTTTGAATTTGCGTATCATTTTTATTTAGCTTTTCTCTGACCTTTTCCATTAATTTCAAAGTTGAACTTCCATCTAATACGCCGTTGACCTCAAGTTTTTCGGCCGTCTGGAATTTTTCTACTGCAGACTTTGTTTGTTCATCAAAGAATCCATCTTCTCTTCCTGGGTCAAAGCCAATGGCTTTAAGCATTTGCTGAGCAACCTTTACTTGTGCAGAGGAAGAGCTTAACTTTAATTCTTGATCTGGATCAATGACAGGTAATGAAGCATAATCAGGCAGTGTAACCTCATAATCAGGGTTAATTCCTTTTTTATGTATCCAATTACCATTCGGGGTTAACCATTTCTCGGTTGTAAATTTCAAATTAGATCCATCTGAAAAATCTTCTGCACGCTGCACCGTACCTTTGCCAAATGACTTTTCACCAACTAAAGATACATTTGCTGACTCTTTAACTGCACCAGCAAGAATTTCAGAAGCACTTGCGCTTCCTTTATCAATAACGACAACCAAAGGAATATTTGGATTTTTTGACCCTTTAGACTTAACTTCCTCTCGATTTCCATTTCGATCCTCGATTTGGAAGATCGTTTTCCCTTCAGGAACAAAAAGACTGGAAATCTCTATTGCCCGTTCTAAAAGACCGCCGGGATTATGCCTTAGATCAAGCACAATTCCCTTCATCCCTTTACTTTGTAATTCATTTAAGGTTTCGATTAATTCCTTTGTCGTGTTCTCGGAAAATGAAGTGATTTGGACCTTTGCAATCCCATCCTCCAGCATCTCGCCATAAACAGTCTCAATTGGAATCGTATCACGAATAATCGGAACAGATAATGCTTCCTCCATACCTGGTCTTTGAATGGACAGCTCTACCTTTGTCCCTTTTTTCCCTCTTATTAAAGTAACTGCCTCGGTGGCACTCATACCTTGAATACTTTTCCCATCAACGGATAGTACTTTATCATTCGGTTTTAAACCAGCCTTTTCAGCGGGAGAGCCTTTAATTGGAGTCACAATAACAATGAATCCGGCTTGTTCCTGAATTTCTGCACCGATGCCTTCAAAAGAAGAAGAAATGCTTTGATGGAAGCTTTTAGCCTCATCTACCGTCATATAATCCGAATATGGATCATCGAGTGCATCAACCATGCCATTGATGGCGCCATTGATTAATTTATCCTGATCAACCTCTTGAAAATAGGCATTGTTCAACGTATCAAATGCCGCATATAGTTTTTCAAATTCTTTACGATCAAAAGCACCCTTATCTACGGCCTTTTCACCGCCAAAAGGAAGTGCAAATGCTGTAATCCCTACTGATAAAAAGACAATAACAAACACGAGCATAACAAAATGGAAATTTTTCATACGAATAAAGCCTGATTGTTTAACCGGTGGTTCTTGATTGACATCTTTATCTTGCAAAACTTCTCACCACTTTCATAACCAAAAATTTCTCAGTGAAATCCTTAATGAATAGAATACCATTACTCCAATAAAAAGCACAAAGAAAATACATAAATGAAGAAAATTTATAAAAAAGAAGCCAGACATCTCGTCTGACCCCTCCTATATTTTCTTCACAATTTCAAAATATTCTTCTAATGTAAGCTGTTTTTCAAAAATAACAGCTGCTGCTTCGTTACCTACATACCGGAAATGCCAAGGTTCAAATTTATAACCGGTGATTTCTTCTTTCCCTTTAGGGTAACGAAGTATAAAACCAAATCGATGAGCATTTTCAGCTGCCCATTTTCCTTCCATCGTTTCACCAAATTCTTCTGATAACTCAAAGTTGGCACTTTGACTGGAGATATCCATAGCTAATCCCGTTTGATGTTCGCTGCTTCCTGGAATGGCTACCGCCTGTATAGCCTTTTCCTCTCCATATTTGATTACTTCTGCATCAAAAACGGCCCTCTGCCTATCAAATGAACGATATCCGGATACGGCAAATAAATGTATATCTTGCTTCTTTGCTTCTGTAAACATAGCTTCAAGCGCTTTAGCTGCTGCGTCCCGTAAATAGGCTTTTTCTATATCCTGTTCGCCGAACGAAAACATAACAGCTGGCATGATCAAATCCTCTGGGGCATACCCATCTGGAAGAGAATATTGTTTGTTTACTAAAACCATATGATTCGTTGGATTTTGAATGATCCGCTTTCCATCAACAGTCACTATCTCATTAAAATAATTTGCTTTAAGAGAAGGAATATCACTTTCCTGGCTGTCGTTCTTCTTGGCAGTTCCGCCTTCCTCTTCCTTAACCGTACCTTCCTCTGGCTGCTTGTTTTCTTCCAAAGCTGTCTCTTCCTTTTGTAAAAAAGGAATCTTCTCTAAATATGGCTGAAGCTGATTACAGCCTGCAAGCATAATGGAAGATAATGCAGTTAAAACAACAATCTTTTTCATTTTTTCACCTGTCTTTGATTACTTTTTCCGCCTATTATTTTAACATGAAAAAGAACTTTTTTCAGAGATTGTTTTGTACCATATATTTGAAAAAGAAAAGCGCAAGCACCTTGGTCACCCCCGACAAGCACAAGACGATCCTCACGGAAAGGTGAGCTCTACCTTTCAGGATTGGCTTGTGACCTCGAGGGGGTAGGTGCTCCCCCTAAAATCTATCGCTTTTACTCGTGCGATGATAATGCTGCCGAAGCGTTCCTTGTGGAGCTATACAAAAAAAAGAACCGGTTCAAAAAGCTAAACCAGTTCCATTCATTTATTATTCTTTTATCGCGGCTTCAAGAGCCACTTCGATCATTTCATTGAAGGTTGTTTGTCTTTCTTCAGCAGTTGTTTCCTCCCCGGTTAAAATATGATCGCTAACCGTTAAGACGGACAATGCGTTTCGATCAAATTTCGCCGCTAACGTATAAAGAGCTGATGTTTCCATCTCAATGGCCAAAATTTGATATTTTGCCCATTTTTCTAATTCAGAATTATCGTTGTAGAACATATCTGCTGTAAATACACTTCCGACTTTAAGCTGAAGACCTTTTTGCACTCCTGCTTCATAAGCACGTTTAAGTAAATCAAAATTAGCTGTAGGAGCATAATCGACTCCTCCAAATGTAATCCTATTCATTTGAGAATCTGTTGAAGCTGTCATTGCCAGGATCACATCCCGCACCTTTACATCCTTTTGAATAGCCCCACAAGTACCGACACGGATTAAATTTTGAACATTATAGCTTTGCATCAGTTCATTTATATAGATAGAAATCGATGGTACACCCATACCAGTTCCTTGAACAGAGATAGGATGGCCCTTGTATGTACCTGTATATCCAAACATATTTCGTACTTCATTATAGCATTTGGCATTTTCCAAAAATGTTTCAGCAATATATTTTGCACGTAAAGGATCCCCAGGTAAAAGGACTGTTTCAGCAACTTCATTTTCTTTCGCACCAATATGTATACTCATAAATTAAGCCTCCCAAATTTTCTCGAAGGGTAAAAATCCCTACCTCACTATACCATAATATATCCCAGCTTTAAAACGTTCTATTCCTCCAGCATTTTTTTTACGCTTACGGGAAAGCTATCTTTAGCCAAATCAGGAGGTGTTGATTAGTGGCACAGGAAAAAATGAGTAAAAAACTTAGACAGGCTGTTCAACACGCGAATGAAACAAACCCAACATCAAGATCAAATACAGAGCCTAATACATCAAAAACAGTTAAAACAATTAGTAAGAAATAGAGGGGAGCCTGCAAATGGGTAAAAAACATCGAAATCGAATCAATTCACCCAAAAAAAATAATCACATTCCGAAGGAAGCAATTATCGCTGAACAAGAAGCTCACGGTAAAGAATTCACTGCTCAAGGAAGGAAAAATGGTCCTGGTTCTAACATTGAATAAGGAGAGCATAGCTGCTCTCCCCTTCCTACCTAATATGAATACGATTAATCTCCTGCCAGCCTCCCGGTTTTAATTGAAAATAATATTGCCCTTTCCGCCCTTCATCAATATTCAAAATATCCCCTGTTGAAATAAATCTTCCATTAAAATCATTAGGTATTCGATCGTGAACATTAAATGTCGAAAAGACCGAATTGATGCATTCAACATGGTCCGATGCCTGCACAGTTAATCGGTAAACTTGTCGATATCCTTTATTTTGTCGAAATTCAGGCGTTTGGAATATCGTGACATCGTATTCCTTCCTTTTAACCCTAGTTAATTCTTTTAACATTTTTTATTCCTCCTCAAGAAATAATTTATTTCCCATGTATTGATAAGATGGAGTATTTTAAGTAAAATATAATAAAATATTCAAATATTTCTGATAAACATACACTTTCTATTAGATACTTCCTTTGTCGTTTCCTTCATCAAAAAAATACTACTTTTGTCGAACAAAGGATTATTTCTAAAGAAAGCGCTTACATTTCAGAAGATAGTTTCATATAATATAAAAACATGATAAAGGGGGCTTTGAAATGATCATAACTTCGCCTATTAAAAGACCTGTTTTAACCTGCATCTTTCTTGGTCTTTGGTTAGTGACTTCTAACCTATTTTATTATCTGCAGCCACTACACCCATTCAAGTCTATTGCTCATCGGGGTGCCTCCTATTATGCTCCTGAAAATACAATTGCTTCCTTTCAAAAAGCGGTTGATCTTGGTTTTGATTATATTGAGCTTGATGTAAGGCTAAGTAAGGATGAGCAATTAGTTGTTATTCATGATGAGGATGTAAAAAGGACGACTAACGGGGCAGGGTATATCGGTGATTTCACAGTGAAGGAATTGAAAATGCTTGATGCGGGATCATGGTTTTCGAAAGATTTCACGGATGAAAGGATTCCACTGCTTGAAGAAATACTCTATATCTTTGGTAAGAAAATTGGCATATTAATTGATGTAAAGTCTCCTGATAAACAGCCGGGAATGATAGATATTCTATCAAATATATTAAACGACCATATTAATAATGGGTTAGATCCGGAAACAGTAAAAGTTCAATCCTTTAACATTAACGAGCTGAAACAATTAAAGGAACTTGTGCCTGACATTGCAACTGGACTATTATTAAACAAGCCTTTAGATTTACTGCAATTGGCATCATATAGGCCTTATGCCTCCTTCCTATCCATTCATCACCAATTATTAACGAAAGCCTTTATTAATAAGGCACAATTATTAGGGTTTGATATTTTTTCCTGGACAATTAAAAAGCAGTACCAATTCCCAGTCATGCAGCGTTTAGGCGTACACGGCATTATATCTGACGAAGAATTTAGAAAGCCAAGCTATAAGTTTACTAGTTTTATTTCTCCCGTTATTAAAGAATAGTTAATTCAAAAAAAATAAGCCCTAATTTGAATCACAGGGCTCATTTTTTTGTATCAATTTATGAGTATTGCTGAATGATAGATTGAATTCTTTGCTGCATATTCGGTATATCCGCTCGGTTTACAGAGAACCGCACATGTGATTCATCTAGATTAAGTGCTTCGGAAAATAGGCTTCCTAATCCTCTTACTTTCCTGTCAACCTGCATTAATATTTCAATTTCATTGCTTGAAATTGGGAAAAAGGTAATTTCTAATTCATCCAAACGGCCTCGGAATGGACCAGAGGATGGGACGAATTCAAACTCTTGAATAAATGGTAATCTTCTACGGAATCGGCTAGATGCGTATTCACATTCTGCTTCCCTCAACCGAAAGCCTAAACTATTTATTGCTTGAAATACAGAATCCATAAGTTCATTAGGTACAACCCGAAGATAATCTTTATCTGTAGGATCAACTGCATTTTTAATATCCAGGCCTGTCGAAACCCATAACTTTGTCTTACCGATAGATAGTGGAGTATCTGATGGAATGATGAAGGAAAATGGGATTTCTTTACGTTCATTAGCCAGGAGATTAAATGATGCAGTAATTTGAAAACGGTCAATTAAACCTGTGACTGTGTACTTTTTATCATCTGACTCCTTCAAATAGGTTGTGTTAATTGACAAGTAAATAGCATCAATCTTTTGTTCTACATTTCCTCCCCGAATTTCAACAACCCCTCTAATTTCACCGCCTGGTGTAACTGTATCCTGAACTAGCTTCGTATCCACCTTTGCTGACCCAATTCCAACACTTGCCAAAACTTTATTAAAAAATGACATTCCATACTCCTCCTTTATTAAGTCGCTCAATCAAGAATAATACGAATCTCTTAATTTAAAGGTTTCATAAATATAAAAATTATTTCGGAAATCTTTATTTATCTACCTACATGATTGATAGGGTAATGATACAATAATTTTAATTGAACAAAATTTTCAATAAATTTCATTTTTTGATTGGGGATGATTTTTATTAACAAGAAGCTATTTATTACGCGAAAGCCTCCTCAGCATGTGTTAGATTACTTAAATGAGAACTTTCAAGTTGATATTTGGGATTCAGAGGATGAGGAAATACCAAGAGAGAAATTACTGGATATTATCCATCAATATGATGGTTTGCTTAGTTTACTTACTGAGAATATTGATAAGGAGGTGCTAGATCAAGGCAGCAATCTTAAGGTAATTAGCAATTTAGCTGTCGGCTATAATAATATTCAAATAGAGGAAGCTAGTTCTCGGGGAATCATAGTTACGAATACACCCGGTGTATTGACTGAAACAACGGCTGATCTTACATTTGCGCTTTTACTTGCAACTTCAAGAAGATTGATTGAAGCATCTAATAGCTTACGTGAAGGAAATTGGAAAACATGGTCACCAATGTATCTGACTGGAATGGATGTATACGGATCAAAATTAGGGATTATTGGTTTAGGTGAAATTGGAGCAGCTGTAGCCAGAAGAGCGAAAGGCTTTAATATGAACATATTATATTATAGCAGAACTCCTAAGCCGTTAGTAGAAGCCGAGCTTGGTATTCAATATGCTGACCTCGATACATTATTGCAAACATCAGATTTTGTTTGTGTACTTACACCCTTTACTAATCAAACTAAGAATATGATCACATTAAAAGAATTGAAACAAATGAAAAAGACCGCGATACTAATCAATACAGCGAGAGGCGGCATTGTAAACGAAGCGGATCTTGTACAAGCCTTATCAGAGGGAATGATTTGGGGTGCGGGACTAGATGTTTTTGAACAGGAGCCCATCCCAATTGATCATTCTTTATTGCAGTTCACTAATGTAGTTACTCTTCCTCATATCGGCAGTGCCAGTATTCAGACGAGGACGAAAATGTGGGAGCTTGCAGCGAGAAACTTAACAGATGGGTTACAAGGAAAAAAGCCTCCTAATCTTGTCAATCAAGAGGCCTATCAATCAAAGGAATAGATCATTCATTATGTAATACAATATAATCTTCGCTTTTAGCTAAAAATGACGAGAACTCTCGTCATTTTTTCTATATTAATCATGGTCAATTTCTTCATCGATAATGCACTTTTGCAATAAATAATCAAAAACGATATCTGCCAATTCCTCTAGTTCATTTTCAGCAGGCACATAACCTCTTCTTGTTAGCTCATGAAAGAAAAAATCTGCTATTTCCTCCGTATCAATAATAACCTCAATTTCTCTCACAGCACCGCCCCCTTTGTAGAGAATGTATGACGTTCTCCTAAAATTCATGCTAACATTAGTCATTTTCAAGTAAGCTTTTCCTTTAAATTAATTTTTCTCCTGACATTTTTATTGCTGACAAGCATATATATGTCCATAAGAAAAAGTTTTTGGTGCTAAATTCTATCATTGGAGGAGAAAAACTATGAGTATTTCCAGATTTGCGGCAGTCATTAAAGAGGATGTAAACAATGAAGAAAGCATCATTATTAAGTCGTACAGTCAAGTATTAAAAGTCATGTTTAAGATCATTCTATTTTTGGGTGTTCCATATATCGCCTATCTATTGTTCATTTTCGGTAATCAAAGCTAAACGGTGCTCTTTCCATCATTACTGGAAATCTGCTTTAGTTTTCTGACAATAATTCGCATGATATGTTTATAGTCTTCATCACGAAACATTTCATATAGAATTCGGTAGTCATTATATATATCTAATAAACCATCAATCAATAGTTTTCTTTCACGTATACTAGCCAGTATTTCTTTTTCAGTTTTTCGGAAATTGGAGGCCGCTCCTTTTTGTTCTAATGAATTAGGCAGTTTTTCTTTTTTATTCAGCAAATATAATAGCCCTAGCTTTTGGATGAAAGCATCCGCGCTTTCCGCATCAGCAACAATGGTTAATTCCTCTTCCCCTGCCTCAAGCCATTCACCATCACTGACTCTCGTGAGCTCATAAATAATATCCTCCCAAGCATCTTCCTTATAACGCCAAATTTCTGTCCTAAACCCTACAACCTTAAACAGATCCGATCCATAGCCTTTTACTTGAACTAAATCGCCAAAAAAGTACTTGTATTCTATATCAATATGCTCCTTCTCGATTAATTCTCCTTCAAACTCAGAGAGCATTTTGAGACTGGATTCCATAAAAAGACCTTCGCTTTTATTCACCTCATATACATACATTCCATCAAGCCATTTAACATCTGTAATTTTCCCAACTGTTCCATATATAGTGATCACGACTGTATCACCGATATTATATTTTGACTTTTTCCTATCGCTCATTTCCTCCATCCTTCCAGGTGTGAGTCGTGAAATTTAATTACAATATTATATGCAAGGATAGGAAAAATCGGTCCGTATATAGAAAAACTGATTAAAAATGAATAGAAAGCGGAAATGTCAAACAAATTGAAGGTGAACACAAAAAAAGGGCTACTCCTAAAGAGTTTCCCTGCCTATCCTTCTGATATTATATATAATTCCCATGCTTCATCAAAAACCGCCATTCCGTCCATGTATGCGCCATTTAACTCTAAATATAAGCTGATTTCATGATAATCTGATGATGTCTTTGGAAAGTCGTGATCTAAATATGCATGATTTGCAAAGTGGCTAATCCGATCCTTTGGTGATGGATGCCGATATTTCATTAAAAAATGATAAAAAGTTTTTGCCATTATAACCGCCTCTTTGGAAATAAAATGAATGATCTATTATTGTTATATATCGTATACATACTATACGCGAAAAACTGAGTTTTCGTCCATAGAAAAAGCAACCTAATATTAGGTTGCTTCTTCCTATGTGCATGTGAAGCTATAACATCTATGCTGACTAAGCAGTTACTGATAGCGTGATGATTTAGCTAATTCAGTCAGAATCCAAATAATATTAAACATTAATATCGCTACTGTAATCGGAACAGCTTGCAGCCAATTTTTTCCATATTTTTCTTTAATCACACCTGCATAAAATCCACAGAAAAATAAAGCAAACATAGCAACTGCAAGCATAAGCATTAAAGTTAGTTCCATCATTCTTCCTCCCTAAGTAAATGAATATCCCCTGTATTCATTATAAAGAGAGAGGAAACGAAGTTTGTGTATAAAACGTGAATTCTTTGTGAACTATGAGATAAATCACAATATTACGTTGAAAAATCAAAATAATTTCTTTTCAATAATCTAGGCTGCGCCATTAAATTTGTAAAAGTTGTTTCTTGGCCGATCTCTCTCGTATTGATCAGAAACAATTGGTCATCAATTTCTTTAATTAGCTGATCTGTTTGGTATTCCATCTGACAATCGTGACAAAAGACGGTAGGGACCTCACTAATTTTTATCGCTCTTGAACCATCGGGCAGCTCCCAATAAACATCCCCGTTTCCGGTTTTAATCTTTTCACTATCACACCAGGCACATGTTTCCTTCACTAAATTCCCCCCTTATTCGCTGACAATTGCTTTTATATCTGATTCAACAGGTTTTTGCTTCACTTGCTGTGCCATGAACTTCTTCTCTTTTAGATGATCCCGCTTTTCTCTTTTATTCTTTAATGATACGTGTGATGGATCATCCTCATATTTTTCCCGGCGCTCAAGTCGTACTAAGCCTTCAGGGACAAGGTTAAATTTCTGATCATTCATTAATGCAGCGATACCAACCTTTGATCGCTTCTCATCCATATCTGGATACACTTCCTTAAAGTATCCTTCTGCGCGACCCGGAACATAGTTCTCTGGTTCTGGATAAGTCGTAATAACTCCCTCAAAATTTCGGAGAACTACTTTATCTGCACTTTGTGATATTAAATAATTTGGCTGCAGGGCTATTTTTCCACCGCCTCCAGGAGCATCAACGACAAAGGTTGGAACGGCATAACCTGATGTATGCCCACGAAGACCTTCAATAATCTCTAGCCCCTTTGAAACAGGTGCACGGAAATGTCCGATTCCCTCAGACAAATCACATTGGTAAATATAATATGGACGGACCCTAATTTTTACGAGGTCGTGCATAAGTCTCTTCATAATTGGTACACTGTCATTTATTCCAGCGAGTATCACAGATTGATTTCCAACTGGTACACCAGCATTTGCCAGCATCTCACAGGCTCTTTTCGATTCTTCTGTTATTTCAATCGATGTATTGAAATGAGTATTTAGCCAGATTGGGTGGTATTTTTTCAAAATATTGCAGAGGTTTTCGGTAATTCTTTGCGGAAACACGACAGGCGCTCTTGTTCCAATTCGAATAATTTCAACATGATCAATTTCGCGCAGGTTTCTTAAAATATATTCCAATATATTATCATTAATCAAAAGCCCATCACCGCCAGAAATGAGAACATCTCTAACCTGTGGGGTATTTCTAATATAGTCTATCGCTTCATCCAGCTGTTTTTTAGGAACACCCATTCCAATCTGTCCGGAAAAACGGCGTCTCGTACAATAGCGGCAATACATGGAGCATTGATTGGTCACAAGGAAGAGAACACGGTCTGGATAACGATGCGTTAGTCCGGGAACTGGGGAGTCTTCATCTTCATGGAGCGGATCCTCCAGGTCATATTTCGTCTTGTAAATTTCCTGTGAAATGGGTACTGATTGCATCCGAATCGGGCAGCGGGGATCATCTGGATTCATTAATGAAGCATAGTAAGGAGTAATATTCAAGGGAATAGTCTTAGTTGAAATTCTCACTCCTTCTTCTTCAGCAGGGGTTAGATTAATAACTTTCTTTAAATCATCAACCGTACGAACAGTATTTGTTAATTGCCATAACCAATCGTTCCATTGCTCTTCAGTTACATCCTTCCAAAGCTCAATATCCTTCCAATGGCGACCAGGCTTATATAAAAATGATTTCATCGTACTCCTCCTCAAAAATTTCTTATTAACAAAACATGCAAGTACTGTGCCAAATTATTAAATCCTTATACAATTTATGCCTAATTGGCTTAATAGGTCCTGTATTATTAAAGCTTAGAGCTATGGATTTTTTTTGAGAGGGCATTTTTCAGCAAAGAGGCCAAGAAAAAAATGCCGATAATCCGGCATTCATTGAGGATATGGTTAAAGCTGGTGAACCTTGTTTATTTCGAGCTTTATCATCTTGTATTGTAGGGTCTGTCTGGGAATTTCCAAGAGCTTTGCAGCCTGTTTAACATTCCCATCTGATTTCTTAAGAGCATCCATAATAAGCTTTTCTTCAAGCTTCTGCAAATTATCTCTTAAGGATAAGCTGTGATTTTTTTCGTCTATTTTCAACGTGCGGAAGTGTTGCTTCATCATCACAGGGAGGTCATCCGTGGTTAGCAAATCTCCTTCACATACATTCATCATGTATTCAATGGCATGCTTAAATTCCCTAACATTCCCCGGCCATTTATAGGCAAGGAATCGTTCAAGAACTTGATTGTCCGCACCTTTAACTGTTTTCTTTAATACCTTATTAAAGAATGAAACAAAGTGGTCGAGCAGATATATGATATCTTCTTTCCTTTCCCTTAATGGAGGCAACCTGAAGGTTAAAACATTTAATCGATAGAAAAGATCATCCCTTATTTGCTGACTCTCCATAGCCTTTTGAGGATGAATATTCATCGCTGCAATAATTCGAACATCAACAAAGGTACTCGCTGTACTTCCAACCCTTCTCACATGCCCATCTTCCAAAACACGGAGAAGCTTTGCTTGGAGTTCAATAGGCATTGTATGAATTTCATCTAAAAAAAGCGTGCCTCCATCTGCAAGCTCAAACAAACCAGAACGGTCAACAGCACCTGTATAACTGCCTTTAGAAGTACCGAATAATATGCTTTCCAGCAATGATTCCGGAATGGCCGCACAGTTCTGAGCAATAAATGGCCCATTGGCTCTTAAAGATGCATGGTGAATTCCTTGTACAAATAGCTCCTTCCCACAACCGCTTTCACCAAATACCATGATGGGAGAGTCTGATTTTGCCAGCTTCTTAGCCTCATGTTTAACTTCAATAAGCTCATGACTCACAGTTATTAGATTGTCTAGTGTGTATTGCGTGCTGCTAGAAGATTTTCTTTTACTCTTCGCAGCAGACTTCATCTTTTTCTGTAAATCAATTAAGCTCTCAGAAAGGAGCTTTAGTCTGGAATAATCTTTTGCAATTTCAACTGCACCAACCGTTTTCCCATTTACTCTAATAGGCAATGTTGTATTTATCGTATCGATTTGGTGGCCATGTGCATTAACATATGACTGTGATTGATTATAAATGGGCTTATTTGTTTTGATTACTTTTAATAGTGTACTTGTTTGCTCAGTTAATGAAGGAAATGCTGTTAACAGCGGCTTTCCTAATACTTCATCTACATTCATTCCATCATGCTTCGCGGCAATTTCATTATAATAAATGGTCTTCCCGTCTATATCTACTACATGAATTCCCTCATCTATTCCATTCAAAATTGCAGAGAGAACCTCTCTTGATTTCACATGTATTTCAGTGATTCTCATCCCCTCCCCGCTAATATATATGAGCATGTGCCTAAAATTAGTCATTTTGATGCCGAAAATCTGGCATTTACAATTTACAACACCCGAGAATCATATGAAATTCATCTATTTAGAGAAAGGTCCTTTACCCATACATTCATATCCTCAAGCTTGTCGAAAATATAGCAATTATTTGTAAGCCTGCCCCTATAGCAGTAGCCAAGCTGATGAAGTGCTGCATTCATTCCGAATGATAAAGCCCTGGCAATCGAATAGGCACAGTACACCCCATTTGCTTTCAATTCTATTTCAAGCTTTTCTAATAAAATTTTCATGAGACCATGCTTTCGATGTTGAGGCAATGTCGCACAATCGGTTAATTCTGCATTTTTGTAAAAGTCATTCACTTCAGCCGAGGCAGCACTTACAATCTTGCCATTGAACAGGAAGCCATAATAGATTGTTCCTTCTTTCATCGTTTCAATAATATAATTTGGATCATTAAGCGGTGTTGGATAAATTTGAAATACTTCTTGATAAAGGGCTGCAAGAGTTTCTGCATCATCTGAGCTGAGCTTCTTAAGAATATATTCCTGTGGTGGTTTCACTGATTTTAAGTATTGTTCAAGCTTCATGACGTTTTCTGTTATGGAATCTTCTTTTAGCCAGTGAACGCTTGTCCTTCTCTCGGTTGTATAATATTTGCAGAAAAAAAACATATCAGAGCCCAGAAAATAGCGGTCAATCATCGCTTCACACGAATAACCGTACATAATCAGCAAGGGGAATTGTTCTCTTCTTCCTTTCAGAATCAATTTTTCCACTTGCAGCTCTTTTGCCATTTCTTCAGCTTTTGCCATTCCTTGTGAAATATCTCCATATAAATCGTCTACACGAATTCGTTTATTAAACAAATCAACATACACCTTCATCGTATAATTCTCTTTTTTAATCAATTGCACTTCAGCAATTGATTCCATAATACATTCCTCATTTCTAATAAAGGGGCCCCACCCCCGGCCCCTTTATAAATAATTTTTTATGCCATTTCCTCGTAAACCCCACACCAATTAATGATCGATAAGGCAATGATTTCCGCAGCTTCAAACATATCGTCAATGGAAATATACTCATTTACATCATGGGCAGCCGCGGTGACCCCTGGACCAAATACAACGACAGGCGTGTTACCTACAACCGAAAGGATTCCGCCATCTGTTCCCCATGGAGATGCCTCAATAATCGGCATTGTCGTTTTTACTTGTTCAAATGCTGCCGAAATTGTTTCCATTAGAGGATGATTTTCATCTAAATTTCCTGGCAGCCATCTGCCGCCAAACCACTCAACTTTCGGCCGATTTTCATTTAGCCACTGATCTTTCTTAACCAATTCCTCTAAGGCATCTGCCAGCTCCTTCTCAGCATCCTCCATTTGTTCATGAGGGGCAACACCCATTCTTCCTTCAATGATCGCAATATCAGGGACAGAGGATGGCCATTCTCCGCTGTGAATTTTTCCAATATTAATAGGAATAGGGATAGGAATATGCTGATAAAGGGGGTCTAATATTTTCTCATTTCTTCTTTTCTCCAATTCTTGTAATTTTTGAATGACAAGCACCATTTTCTCTATCGCACTTACTCCTTCATATCTAGTTCCACCATGAGCTGAACGTCCTTTTACTGTGATGCGAAACCACATGGATCCTTGCTGTTTTGGAAACAGCTTCATATTTGTCGGCTCAGGGATAATGGCGCCATCAGCCTGGTACCCTCTTAACACAGCTGCCAGAGTTCCAGCCCCGCCGCTTTCTTCTTCAATTACACTTTGAAAAATTACATCCCCTTTAAGCTGTATCTCAAGATTGATTATGGCCTCTATAGCGAGAAGCAGTGCCACAGAGCCCCCCTTCATATCAGTCGATCCCCTGCCATATAATTTTCCATTTTCGATGTGGCCACTAAAAGGGTCATGAATCCAATCATTCCGGTCCCCCTCTGGAACTACATCGATATGTCCATTTAATATGAGTGACCTTCCTCCGCCAGATCCTTTAAGGACCCCAATCACGTTTGGATTTCCTGTAAAATCCTTTCGATCAGAACAGAATTTAGGGTGATTCATTACCTGTTCATCGCCTATTTCCCAAATATCAACTAGAAGACCGAGCTCTCTGCACTTTTCAATGATGATCGCCTGAGCTCTGCTTTCATTTCCGCGAATGCTGCCTTCCTGGACAAGTCTTTGAAGAAGATATATCCCTTTTTTTCGATTCCTGTTCAGCCATTCCTTTATTCCTCCTTGCATCCCACCGCTCCTCTCTATGCTACCAAATTCTGCTTGTTTTTGTTAATCTATGAATCTAAGGTGATCGCTTATTTGAAATTCACAGCCAGTTTTTGCTTTTATTTCATTAATTGTATATGGTGAGAATATTTCGGTTAACACTAACCCCTCTGCCGTCACTTGAAAGGCAGCCATCTCTGTAATAATGATGTTAACACAGCTTGAAGAGGTTAATGGAAGGGAGCATTTCTTCACTATTTTCGCTTTTCCATGCTTATCCGTATGACTCATTACAACAATCACTTTTTTGGCCTTTTGGGCGAGTTCCATTGCCCCGCCCATTCCAGGAACCTTCTTACCAGGAACGATCCAATTGGCTAAATCGCCTTTTTCGCTTACTTCTAGTGATCCTAAGATGGTCATATCCACTCTTCCTCGTCTGATCATGCCAAAGGAAATAGCACTATCACAATAGGATGCACCTTCGATAACGGTCACTGGAAACCCGCCAGCATTACAAAGATTCTCATCCTCCTCCCCTTTTATTGGGCTTGGCCCCATACCAGTGATGCCATTTTCCGCATGAAAAATAACGTTCATTTGTTCAGGCAAATAATTAGGGACAAGGGATGGAATGCCAATACCTAGATTCACGACCATTCCATCTTTAATCTCCTCTGCTGCGCGCTTAGCAATTCTATTGCGAATATCTATTCCCATGCCCATTTCCAATTCACTCCTTTTGAAGGAACAATATAATCAACAAAAACTCCTGGTGTTACCACTTCATCTGGATCTAGGCTTCCAACAGGGACAATTTCCTCCACCTCGGCAATGGTTATGTCTCCTGCCATTGCGACAAGGGGATTTGTATTACGTGCACTTTTATCGTAGATGAGATTTCCGAACGAGTCGGCTTTCTTTGCAAATACTATGGATACATCACCGGTTAATGCTGTTTCGACTAGATATTGTTTATTGCCGAGAATGATTTTCTGCTTATTGCTGGATACCATTTCATTATCCATCCCAATATCTGATAAAATTCCACCTAATCCCACTCCACCAGCTCTTATTCTCTCTGCAAGAATTCCTTGTGGAGAAAATTCAACCTCTAGTTTTCCTTCTGTCATTAATTGTCCAGCAACTGGATTTGATCCAATATGAGAAGCAATAATTTTCCGAGCTCTCCCTTGGCTAACAATTTTACCTATCCCAATATGAGGAAATCCAGTATCATTCCCAATCAATGTAAGATTTCTTATTCCCTTCTCTAGAATCCCATCGATAATCGTTGGAGGAGAGCCTATTCCTCCGAATCCGCCAAACAAGATGGTCATTCCATCAGTGAAATACTCTAATGCTGCTTCGATCGAAATTATTTTTTTGAAGGAATTATCCATTACTTGCCCCCTCCTCAGTTGATAAATATTGTTCAGCAAACGATTCAAAAGTGATTTGTAAACGCTTTAGTAATTCATCTATTTCTTGGAAAGTAATCGTAAGAGGAGGTGCAATTAAAACGGCATCCCCATTCATTCCATCAATGCCTGCACCTGCCGGATAGATAATCAACCCACAAATTTGCGCAAGCTGGATTAATTTTTGCGTAAATAGAAGGGATCGCGGGAAAGGCGTTTTATCTTCTAGATTTTGGACAAATTCCAACCCGATCATAAGCCCTTTTCCACGAATATCTCCAATAAACGGGAACTTTTCTTGTAATTTAGCAAGTTTTTCTATTAAGTAATTACCCTTTTGATCAACCTCTTTAATAATTTCGTTTTTATCTAAGTATTCAAGAACAGCTAGGGAAACTGCACATGACTGGGGGTTTGCACTTAAAGTATGTCCGCTCATGACGATTTTTGAACCAGAGAGGATGGGCTCCATCACCCGTTCGCTTACTAACGCAGCTGCAATTGGGGCATACCCGGCACCCATTCCTTTTCCTAATGCAACAATATCTGGCTCGATGCCCCAATGCTCACAGGCTAACATAGCACCCGTTCTGCCAAAGCCGGTCATCACTTCATCCGCAATAAAAAGAATCCCGTTTCTATCACAAATTTCTTTAATGACCTGATAATAGCCTTTTGGAGGGGTAATAGCAGCACCAGAAGCTCCAATGATCGGTTCAGCAATAAAGGCTGCAATATGTTCGGCGCCTATACGTTTTATCACTGTATCAAGCTCATGTGCACAAACATACCCGCAATCTGGCGCCTCTCGATTATATGGACAGCGATAACAATAGGGAGGATGAATAACTGGAAAATCTTCAAGAAGCGGAATAAATCTTGCCCTTCTGCCTGTATGCCCCGACATGGATAAGGCTCCTAAAGTAATCCCGTGATAGCTCATCCATCTTGATAATACCTTTGTCTTTGTGTGGATTCCCTTTTCTTGCCAATATTGAATAGCAATTTTCATTGCTGTCTCCGTTGCCTCTGAACCGCTATTTACAAAGAAACACCAGTTTAAGTCACCAATCGTTTGTTCGGCAATTTTTCGTGCAAGTTTTTCGGCAGCATCACTTGTAAACTGTGACCGATAGACAAATGAAACCCGCTTAGCCTGCTCATGCATGGCATCAATTATTTCCTTTACCCCATGACCGATATTTGCTGTAATGGCTCCAGATGATGCATCCAAATATTCCTTCCCATCTTGATCGTATAAGTATATTCCTTTGCCATAATCAATGACTGGATATATATTCTCCAGCACTGGCTTAATTAAATTGGACTTAATCATAAGCCCTCCCCCTTCATCAACTTGAGAAAGCAATTTCTTACCTTTAGGACAATACTAGATTATATGAGAAGAATGTTTGAATCTTTCATGGAGAAAACGAAAATAAAATAGGCAGATAGAAACAGGGAGGTAAAATAAAAAAAGACCGCTCCGAATCCGAAGACAGTCTTGAATATATTAGATGTCTTAACAAAAACTAAAACAGCTGGCACCGATGATGATTAATAGAATAAACAACACAACAATTAAGGCAAAGCCTCCACCAAAGCCACATCCGCCTACTGGTCCAGCAAAGGCACCCCCTACTGGATATCCATAACCAGGATAACCAGTTTCATAAGCACCAGCTACTGGATATCCGGCTCCAGGATAGCAAGGATCTGCACCAAAGCCACTTCCATAATACATATTCCTTCACTCCTCATCTTTTTTAAGGCATTTTTCCATATTACCTTATGAATTGGGAGCTTGACCTGTACGGGTATTTGCCTATTTTTTCAAAGTTACACATAAGAATAAAAGAATTGCCTCAAATATGCAAAAGAGACCTCATAAACTGAGATCTCATTATCTAACCATTAATACATTTTCTTTTTTGAATTTTTCATGCTTATGTTTATGCTTTTCCAGCGTTTCTTCTCTTCCAGCTGTGCCCGCTGATCTTGTTTTCTTTCTAAATAAGCCAATTCCCGTTGCAGCTTTTTATAGCTCGCAAGACGATTGCTATCGAGCAACCCATTATTAATAGCAAGTGCAACAGCACATCCAGGCTCTCGAGTATGGCTGCAGTCTCGATACTTACATTGCTCTGCTATCTCTTCAATATCTGTAAAGCTTTCCAACAATCCATCAGCACTTTCCCAAAGCTGAAGCTCCCTCATTCCCGGGGTATCGATTAACACTGTTCCACCTGGCAGCAGAACTAACTCTCGGTGGGTTGTCGTATGCCGTCCTTTATCATCATCTTCACGAATATCCTGTACCTTTTGCTTTTCATCACCTAACAGATAATTCGTTAAGGTTGATTTTCCAACACCTGATGAGCCGAGCAGTGCAATAGATTTTCCTGGGAGAAGATAAGGCTGTAGACCTTCAATTCCTTTTTCCTCCAGCACACTAACCGAAACAATCGGTACACCCATTGCAATACCTTCTACTTCAGAAAACTTTCCTTCAACATCATCACATAAATCAGCTTTCGTTAAAACAATAACTGGATTTGCACCGCTTTCCCATGATAAAAGCAAATATCTTTCGATTCTGCGTAAATTTAAATCATCATTTAAAGAATTTACAAGAAAGATTGTATCCACATTCGTAGCGACAATTTGCTCTTCTGTATTTTCACCGGCTGCTTTTCTTGAAAATTTACTTTTTCTTGGCATCACCTTATGAATGGTGCCACGACCTTCATCATGACGAGCTTTCAAAACGACCCAATCTCCAACTGCAGGGTAATCTTCTCTAGAGGCTGCCATATAAGCAAACTTTCCAGCCACTTCACACAATAATTCGCCTTTCTCCGTCCAAACCCGATACATTCTTTTATGTTCAAGTGAAACGCGTCCTACTGAATAGCCCTCTATTTTGTATGCTTCAAATTCCTTTTCAAAAAAATCATTAAAACCAATTAAATTTAAATTCAAGTTTTCTTCCTCCATGCAAATAAAATATAAAAAAACCATAGGCACCACAGCCCATGGTTTAATAAGCATAGAAAAAGAACATTCCTATCACATTAAACAGAATTAGATTGGGCTGTGCAAATATTAGAAACAATGAGATTGCTTACAATTAATAATTTTGTCATTGCACTTCACCCGCCTTTCATCTAATTAATTTTATTATATGGAACTTCTAACCATTTGTAAAGTGTTTTTACATCCAAAATTGGTTATGCCTAAATGATTGTTAAATAACAAGGAGATGACACCAACCTATGCCCTTTCGCATAAGTTATAGACGTATACACATCTAGATAGGAGCGAGGGGTATGTCTCGAAATCAAAATTATCATGATTTTTTACAAAAGGCTAGTTATTATGACCTGCTTGCAAATTATTATAAATATATAAATCCTTCCAACCACATTGCTTATTATCAAAAGCATTTGCACTATATGAATATGGCAGCTCAAATGATGCGTACTCATACATTGCCCAACCAACAAGATAGAAACGTTCTAGGAAGAGTGCGTTTCATCCATGCTTCCATTGATGCCCCTAATGTAGATATCTATATTGATGGCATTCGGATATTAAAGGATTTCTCCCATAAAGAAGTAAGTAATTACCTTTCTTTGCCTGCAGGCAAACATCAAATTGATATTTATCCAACAGGCAATATGGTTTCGACCGTCCTTAGCCGAAAAGTAACGATTGAGCAAGGAAAACATTATACCTTAATTCCTTCTGGGCATGTAAAGAATCTGAAGTGGCTTGCCCTAGAGGACGACCCACGTGTGCCTAGAGGTGAAACAAAGATTAGATTCATTCATCTTTCTCCGGATGCACCTGCCTTAGATATCGCTGTTAAGGATAGGGATGTTATCTTTTCTAATATATCCTTCCGTAAACATACAAGCTATATTAGACTGACTCCTGCGACAGTGGACCTCGAAGCAAGAATTGCTGGGTCCTCTAATATTGCCCTGCCAATTCCACAACTACAATTAAAGCCCAACAAGGCATATTCCATCCTTATCGTTGGTTCCATTACGAGCGAACCCGGACTTGAAGTTGTCATCGTTAAAAATTAAAAAAGCATAATGCAAAGGTAGACCTGCCTTTGCATTATACTTTTTGATCGATTATTATTACTTGATCGGTACGAGCAGCGTGAAACGAATATCATCATTTTTCAAATCGAATTCATCAACCTTTACATGAATATCGCTTTTCAATTTCATTGTTTGTAATGAAACATAGATTCTTTCCTCGTTTGGCTGTATGGTAACCCAATTGGGCACTTTATATTTCTCCTTTACAAACTTTAAAACATAAGATACTGGCAATTGAAGCTGACCGACTGATATTGACTTCTGCTGTAGAAGAATATCCCCATTATCTAAAGCAATCGGTTCAAATGTAAGCTTCATTTGTATTTCTTGACTAAATACTGGAACAGACCCATACAACTCAACTTCATTATCTAAGAAAATTTGGTAATCAATTGGCCCCGTTAATCCTTCCTTATCAAGATAATGGTTGATTACTTGATTTAAGTCAGCCTTATCTGTTTGAATTCTAAATGGCACATGTGCATTTAAATCAATGTCTTGTGGTGAATAATGATCATCTTCAACAGGAGAATTGACAACCACCAATAACACTGCGATGACCATTATGTTAATCACTAATAAAAGGAAAAAGAGTTTTTTCCATTTTTGTTCCTTCAATTTCAATTCTCTCCATTCCCCACTGTGTAAAATCTTTCTGATAGCTTAGTTAAAGCTTCTTCTTTCAACTTATCATAAACACGGCCAGCAATAAGTTCATAGCCTTTATCATTTGGATGGAAATAATCTGTAAAGAGTAAATCCTCCGCATTTTTTTGAAAAAGATCATCAATTTCTACAAAAAACGTATTTGGATATTTTTCAAGGATTTCTTTACTCTCAGTATTCCATTCATCAACAATCTCATTAATTTCATTAATATTAGCAAACCAAGTAAAGAACGGATTATATAATCCAACCAAAACAACAAGGCTACTAGGGTTTTCCTTTCGAATCTTGAAGAGCGTATCAACCAAATTATCTTTAAATAGTTGATTTTGTTTTTGAAAGGCCTTCAAATTTAAACTTGAAAAGTTTTCATGGACGACCTTCATCATATCATTTCCGCCTATTGTTACAATGACGATATCTGCTTCTCCAATTGCAGTCTTTATCTTATTTGAATCTAGTCTTTTTAAGAGCTGATCTGAACGATTGCCTTTGACACCAAAATTATAAAAATGAGCATCACTTATTCCCTTATCTTCCTCTAATTTTTCTTTTAAGTATGGAATATAGCCACCTCTATTTGTACTGTCCCCTACACCTTCAGTTAGTGAGTCTCCAGCAGAAACAATTGTGATGTCATGGGGAATAAAATCCTCAGCCGGCATATTTTTTGCCGTCAGGACGGTTTGTTTTGCTTGATTTAGTTTACCAATTTCCGAAGAGGATTGAATATTGCATGAAGCAAGAATTAGTATGCTCATAATGAACATGGGGAATATGAATCTCATGTATTCACCCGCCTTTTTAAAATCGTAGACATCCTTCAGGTGGGGGTACGTCTATTTACCGTATTGATTATTATAACACGTTCATCTATATTCATGACAAAAAAAATAGACCTATGAAAGGTCTATTGTAAAGTCTTAATGTCATTA
>NZ_JBALPC010000040.1:0-50025 GCF_036965225.1 Bacillus sp. JJ1474
GCGTTTTCGATAGAGCAACACGAAAACAAGCGCCATAGAGCTTTTATAGTGAGGGTTTAATATTTGGTCCCACAAATAACGGTCTTTAGTCAAAAAGAAATAAATCCTAGTTAATTGATGAATCATATAAGAATTTCAATTGGATTTCAGGTGAAATATTGATAAAATTCAATTAATCGAACTTTTATTAAAATAATTTATATTTACAAAGAAGGTGTCTGTTTTGGAAAAGAGATTTGAAACATTAGTTTTGCACAGTGTAGAAAAATCAAAGAAACCGATAAAAAGCAAGGTAACACCTATTTATCAAACTTCTGCGTTTACTTTTGAAGATTTAGATGACATGGAGGGGTATTACCAAGGGGAAGGGAATTACTTATATTCTCGTGTTGGCAATCCAAATACCGATGAACTTGGTCAGGCGGTTGCAGCACTCGAAGGCGCCCCTGCAGGTGTTGCCACATCATCAGGGCTTTCAGCTATATTGGCAGCGGTTCTTACCGTGCTAAAAAGCGGTGATCATATCATTGCTGCGGAAGATGTTTATGGGGGCAGCTTCCACTTATTAAAAGAAGAATTAAGTCAACTGGGGATTGAAACAACATTTGTGTCCTTCTCCAATCTGCAGCATGTGGAACAGGCTATTCAGCCAAACACAAAGCTATTGTATACAGAATCGATCACCAATCCCCTTTTAAGAGTGGAGGACATTGAAGCTGTTGTTCATTTTGCGAAAATGCATCAATTAGCTGTGCTTGTTGACAACACATTTGCAACTCCCTTACATTGCAGCCCATTTAAGCTCGGCGCAGATTTAGTCGTTCATAGTGCAACGAAATATATTGGCGGTCATAGTGACGTTACTGCCGGGGTCGTTGTCGGAAGAGCAGATTTAGTAGAAAAGGCGAAAGCGAAAGTCGTAAATCTCGGCGCAAATGTAAGTCCATTTGAAGCTTGGCTTACATGCCGTGGGCTTAAAACACTGGCCCTTCGTATGCGAACCCAAACCACTAATGCAAGAAAACTAGCTGAGGCTCTTCAGGGGAATATAAATATATCCAAGGTGTATTATCCTTTTAATGAAGCAGAGACAGGATATGGCGCAATGGTTACGATCGAGCTTTCAAAAAGTATAGATGTTAATCAATTCTTTAAATCCCTTTCATGGGTAAAATTAGTTCCGACCCTTGCCGGAGTTGAGACAACGGTTTCGCATCCTTTACTGACCTCTCACCGTGCCCTTCCACCTGAAGCAAGCGAAGCGTTAGGTATTACGAGAGAGGTCGTAAGGATCTCTGTTGGCATCGAACATCCGGAAGATATTATTGCAGCCTTTGAGCAAGCGATTAAAAATTCAATAAAATAGTTTCTGAGCAGAAACCATTCATGGCTAGAACGCTGGCCGTGAATGGTTTTTTTATATGTTTCCGAAATTAATTCTCGCTCGCTAATTTTGTTTTGCTACGTCTCAAGTCCTATAATAATTTAAGGTTGAGGTCTATAGATGAAAGTGAAATTTTCCTGTATCTTTATAGAAGAGAAGGAATTTTTTATAGCTGAAACCTGTATTTACTTCATACGTATATATATTAAGAATTTTATCTTTATTCAGCATTAGTCTTTCACTTCTAAAGTGATAAGATTAATGCAAACAGGTATTCAATTCAGCAGGGGGTAAAGCCCTAGCTGAATAAAGATAAGCCTCCGGCGGATGCCTCAGATTTTTTAGAGGAAATTATCGAGCTCGCTCGATAAAAATCTGGGCGCAAATTCGCCCAGGCGAATTTGATTTTAGGAGTCGATTAAATATGAATCAATTTTTAGCATTTCTATTACGAATGTTAATTGCTCTTCCAACATCGTCCAGTGTATGGCTGCTAAGCTATTTTGCCTTTAACCAAACATTCTGGCTCTCAGGTGCCATTGGTTTTGGGGCCGGAGTTCTTGCTTATTTAATGACAGGCATGATACAAAAGCAAAGGTTCTTAAAACGCCATCAACTGACAAGGAAGGAATACCAATTTATTAAGAAAAACATCGATGATTCCAAACGAAAAATTTCCCGCTTGCATAAGGCGCTTTTCTCGATTCGTCATATTCCTTCTTTGAAGCAAAGAATGGAACTAATGCGAACAACGAGAAAAATATACAGGCTAACGAAAAAGGAGCCAAAACGTTTTTACAAAGCGGAACAATTTTACTTTTCCCATTTAGATTCAGCCGTTGAGCTTTCGGAGAAATATGTGTTTTTATCCGCTCAGCCCAAGAAAACATATGAGCTCGACCAGTCACTTTATGAAACACGCCGTACCCTTGAACAGTTGACGGCCATGGTAGAAGAGGATTTATATAAAGTCATCTCAGATGATATTGACCAGCTGAACTTCGAAATTGATGTCGCCAAGCATACAATTAAAACCATAAAGGATTCACGAATTATCGATGAAAGCAGGAGATTAAAATGAGTGAGCACAATCCAACTCTTTTAAAAAACACAAGCAGTACAAACTTAATGGATGATCTGCTATCTAATCCATTTGGGGAAAATCTTGAGCTGACTAGCAAAAATGAACCGATAAAAGAAAAACCTGTTAAGCTGATTGACGTGATTCCAGAAGAAAATAGACAAATGGCATACGAGCTTGCTAAGCAAATTGATCCGACAAATCATCAGGCGATGATCTCTTACGGGACGCCTGCACAGTCAAAGCTATTGTCCTTCTCCAACTCGATGCTCGAACAAGTCCAAAAAAAGGACATCGGGGAAGTAGGGGAAATCATTAGTGAATTAATGATGAAGTTTAATGAAGTGAATCCAGATGATTTGAAGGGGGAGAAATCATCCTTTCTTTCACGTATGTTTGGCAGAATCTCAAGCTCGATACAAGAGACTTTGTCCAGATACCAGAAAACTGGCGCACAAATTGACAGAATTAGCGTAAAGCTTGAACGCAGCAAAAATATCCTGCTTTCAGATGTGGTCATGCTTGAAAGGCTTTATGAGAATAACAAAGAATATTTCCATGCCTTAAATGTTTATATTGCAGCGGGTGAAATTAAGCTCGAGGAATTGCATGATGTAACGATTCCAGCATTAAGGAAAAAAGCCGAAGAGTCGAACGACCAAATGAAGTTCCAAGAAGTCAATGATATGATTCAGTTCGCAGACAGGCTAGATAAACGACTCTATGATTTGAAATTAAGCCGAGAAATTACGATTCAGAGCGCTCCGCAAATCCGTCTAATTCAAAATACGAATCAGGCGCTTGTTGAAAAGATCCAATCGTCTATTATGACTGCTATCCCGTTGTGGAAAAATCAAGTAGCCATTGCCCTAACGCTGATTAGGCAACGCCATGCGGTAGAGGCACAAAAGCAAGTGTCTAAGACAACGAATGAGCTCTTGTTGAAAAACGCTGAAATGTTAAAAACGAACACCATTGAGACTGCAAGAGAAAATGAACGTGGCATTGTTGATATTGAAACATTAAAGAAAACTCAAGAAAATTTAATTTCTACACTGGAAGAGACTTTAAGAATTCAGGAGGAAGGACGCCAGAAGCGCCGCCTAGCTGAGCAAGAGCTGGCAACAATGGAAAGCGACTTAAGACAAAAACTGCTTGAAATCAAAGGATAAATATAGCCTTTAAAAAGGAAGAAGATCTACTAATCAAACGCTTGATTAATAGATCTTCTTTTATTAATTAGTTGTTTGTTCTACACTTTTTTCATTCGTTACTGGTAATTTGATTAGGACCTCTGTTCCTTCATTTATTTTACTATTGAATACGATTGAACCATTATGAGATTGCACAATCTTGTAGCTGACAGTCAGACCTAATCCTGTTCCTTTTTCTTTGGAAGAATAAAACGGCTCGCCGATTTTTTCCAGCCGTTTTTCAGAAATACCACAGCCCTGATCCTTCACAAAAATGGGGACTTCGCCATTCTCTTCCGGTTTTAAATAGACGTCCACTTTTCCTTTGCTTGGGGATGCCTCAATGGCATTCTTGATGATATTGATAAAAAGCTGCTTTAATTGATTTGGTTCGCAGTCTATCGTATATTCTTGAATATCTGAAATAAAATCAATTTGGACATTATATAAATTGGCATCAGATTGAAGCAATGAAATGACCTCAAATAGAATGAGATGGATATCGGCACGGGTAAACTGGACCTGCTGGGGCTTAGCCAACAGGAGCAGCTCCCCGGCTATATAATTAATTCGGTTTAATTCGTCTAGCATAATTTTATGATATAAATGATCTTTTTCGTTCTCCTTCTGAAGCAGTTGAACAAATCCGATGAGCGAGGTAAGCGGATTGCGAATTTCATGTGCCACACTTGCAGCTAGTTCACCAACAACGGACAGCTTTTCTGTTCGTCTTAGTCTTTCCTCCGTTTGCCTAATATGGGTGACATCCTTTCCGTAACCGAAAATCCCATCGATTGTCCCATTTACGATGATCGGAAGATTCGTGCATTGCAATGTGATGATTTCGCCGTTCTTATGGGGCAGCTTAAGCTCATACTTTTGAACACATTCTCCTTTTAGGATATTAGAAATCGCCTTTTGGATTGCCTTTTGTCCTTCTAATGGCAGCGAGTCTTTAATATTTTTGCCAATTATTCTTTGATCATCATAGCCAGTAACAGCTTTAAATTGCGGATTTACATTTGTTATGATTCCGTTCAGATTGATCATATAAACAATATCAGGATTATATTCAAATAGGGATTTATACTTTTGCCTGCTTCTTTTTAGCAGGTTTTCAACGATCTTTCTTTCTGTTATATCTCTTCCAATAATGACTAGACCCTTGCGGCTGCCGTCTTCATGAAAGAGAGGGACTTTAATCGTGTCAAACGTTTTTTGCAGACCATTCGGAAGAGGGATGACTTCCTCAATACGTGTGATCCCTTTATTCTTCCAAGCCTCTTCATCCGATACCTCACAGTAGATTAACGCGTCCCGGTAAAACTCTGTATATTCTGCTAGTTCCGAGTCCTTTTTTCCTTTGTAATCTACATCCTCAAGCTGAAATAATTTTAAGCCAAATTCATTGGCCTCGATCCAGCGCCCTTCCCCGTCCTTGAAGTTCACGAAGTCAACCATTGAGTTGATAAGGGTTGATAATCGCCTTTCTTCTCCTTTAAGTTTGTTTGATCGTTCCATCTTTTCCATAAAATAATAAAATAGCCAGCCGGTTGTAAGTATATAAAGCAGTTCCTTCATTCTTTCGATCGTATTGATAAGTGAAGAAGGCTGAAATTGACTAAGAAGATAGTTGGTGCCAAAAATCCAAATAATACTTATCATTATGTATAGGATAAAGAGTTTCTTTTTGTTCATTTGATTCGTGTAACTCCTGTTCCATACCCGAATGGAGAAAATAATCATTCCATTTCCCTATGTTCGTAATGGTATAGTTATAACTAGAAAAATAAATTTCCAGTCCATAAACATTTTATCCTAGTTTGATAGACAGTAAAAGACAAAAAAAATTACTGGAGTGACATTATATTGTATTTAACCATTGAAGAAACAGCAGAATATTTATCTGTCTCAGTAACATATGTGGAGAACTTAATTTTACAAGGAAAAGTTCGAGTCTTACATGATAGTGAAGGGGCGGTATTGGTCTATAGGGATCAGTTTAAGACACATTTTGAACAGCTGGAGAAATATAAAAATTTAGTCAAGGAATTGGAAAATGAACCAATTCCAGAGGATCGAGATATTAAAGACGAGGACTAGAGTTTTCTTCCCTTCATGAAGTCCATAATAGTAGAGAAGAATAGGGCTGAATTGTATAAGTCACATTATTTTACAAAGAGCCTTTATTTAGTTAATCTAATATTATGAAATTATATTTAGGAGGAAACAAGTTATGTACGATATTACAATAATTGGAGCAGGGCCAGCAGGAGGAAGTGCGGCATTATTCGCTGCTAAAGCAGGAAAAAAGGTATTAGTCATTGATAATGATAAAAGTGTAACGAAGCGTGCATGGTTAGAGAACCATTATGGCGTGCTTGAGATTTCAGGTCCAGATTTAGTCGAGGTTGGGAAGAAGCAGGCTGCTAAATTCGGTGCTGAAATTGTTGAAGCATCCGTTGAAAATATTGAAAAGTCAGAGGCTGGATTCGCGGTTCAAACAGATAATCAGACATATGAATCTAAGCATGTGATTCTCGCAACAGGCTTTTTAACAGATCTTGCCGAAAAAGCAGGATTAAAAACAAAAGATGGTACAGAACCGAGAGTTAAAACGATTTTTGATGTGGATGTAGCCGGAAAAACGAATATTGATGGAATATGGGCAGCAGGCACTGCTGCAGGGGTAAGCGTGCACACGATCATCACAGCAGGAGACGGCGCAAAAGTTGCCATTAATGTGATTAGTGAGTTAAATGGTGAACGTTATGTTGACCACGATGTTTTAAAATAATTTGGATGAGCCAGCCTTTAATGGGCTGGCTTTTTTCGTGCTTATTTTTCGACAAAGCTGCAAGTCATGCTTTATTACCCGTGTCTTTTATCCTTAGTTAAACAAAAATGGAAAAAAATAGATTATTTGTCCTACCTCGGAGTAGTTACAAATTCCCTTCCTTAATATTTAGAATAGTTTAATATTTTTATTAATCTATGTCTTAGGAGGGATTCTATGAAAAAACCATTATTATCTATGGCGCTAGCAACCACATTAGCCTTTGGTGCGGTCGGCACTTCGGCTGTATTTGCGAAGCCGAATGAAGTTGGACAAGCTCAGCCAGTTAATGTATTTGATCACAAAGTCATCGATAAGATTAATGCAGAAAATATTTATAAAAATATTGAACATTTATCTAAAACACCACGTGTGGCTGGTACAGAAGCTGAGGAACAAGCAGTCAAGTATATTAAAGAACAATTCGAGTCATATGGATATGATGTTGAATTACAGCCGTTTACTTTTTATGGCTATACACCTCCAAGTTCGATTGAATTGAACGTAAATGGCTATGATGGAGTGCTTAAACCAAGTTCTTTTACATACACAGTAAGCGGCAATGTTTCGGGTGATCTTGTTTATGCAAACTTAGGAAAGAAAGAGGAGCTTGCCAATACAGATCTGACTGGAAAAATTGCTCTCATCAAACGCGGTGATATTAGTTTCGCTGAAAAAGTGTTAAATGCGGCTGAAAAAGGTGCTGCAGGAGTTATTATTTTTAATAATACGGGCGGTGCAGTAAACGGAACGCTTGGCGAAGCCAATGATAAATATGTTCCGGCTGTCTCTTTAACGCAAGCGGAGGGCGAGGCACTTCTTGCTAAGCTAAATGCAGGAACCGAATTAAGGACAAGCTTGAAAATTGAGGGTGCTAAAGCGGGAGAAAGTCTTTCCCATAACGTAATCGCTACGAAAAAACCGACAAATAAACAAAAAGATACCGGTAAAGTAATTGTCGTTGGGGCTCACCACGATTCAGTTGCAGGTGCACCAGGAGCAAATGATGATGCCTCCGGAACGGCAACGACACTTGAGCTTGCACGTGTATTTAAAAACGTGCCGACTGATACAGAAATTAAATTTATTACATTTGGCGCGGAAGAGCTTGGATTAATTGGCTCAACCTACTATGTTAACAATCTATCAGATGACGAACAAGAGCGCACGATTGCTAACTTTAACCTTGATATGGTTGGAAGCAGGGATGCGGGAGATTTAGTCTTGCTTACTCTTGATGGGAAGCCTAACCTAGTGACTGAGCTTGCCCAGGCTTCAAGCACAAGACTTAACGGAGAACCAACTCCATATGGCCAAGGCGGACGCAGTGATCATGTTCCATTTGCCGAAGCAGGAATCCCAGCAGCATTATTTATCCACAGTCCGTCTGAGCCTTGGTACCATACACCTGAAGATTCCATTGATAAAATCAGCAAAGAAAAGCTTCAGGATGTAGCAGAGATTGTGGGAGCAGCAGTTTATGACCTAGCTCGCTTCGACAACATGGGACCAAAGCCGAAAAAAGGCCCTAAAGTAAAAGCTGATAAAGATCAGCGCCATGAGCAGAATATAAAATAGTATTGAATAATGAAGTCAGTTCTCTATTGTGAGAGCTGGCTTTTTTCTTCATGGATTCAAATAAAATGAATTTGTAAAGATTTCCATGCTAAAATAGGTTTAATTATGTGAAAGTGAAGGAAGAAGGAAATCATTTTGAAAAATATACAAACCTATCTTTTGCTAATAGCGATTATGATGGCTTGGGGATTTAATGTGCCAGTTGTCAAGATACTTGTAGGTTATTTTCCGCCCGTTACCATTACCTCTTTGCGAATTTTTACGGCAGGGATCTCAGTCTTTCTCATTATGGCTTTGATGCGGAAAATTCGAAGGCCGAGTAAGGAAGCATGGAAGTTTATTATTTTTGGCAGCTTGTTCAACGTAGTCGGCCATCATTTCTTCTTATCAGTAGGTCTTACGAATACAACAGCTACAAATGGGGCGCTCATTTTAGGAACGGGCCCATTATTAACGGCCATTCTTTCGTCAGTTATCCTGCGTAATCGGGCAACGTGGATTCAAATTCTAGGATTCCTATTTGGAAGTGCAGGGGTTTCCTTTATCGTTTTATCCGGTGAAGGAGGGTTATCAGGTCTTTCGATAGGTGACTTACATATATTCTTTTCGATTCTTTCACAAGCCCTAAGCTTTATTCTTATTAGCAAGGCAGCGAAATCAATGGATCCACGGTTATTAACCGGATATATGCTGGTCTTGGGAAGTGTTCTTTTATTTTTTATTAGTTTGTGGCAGGAGCCAAAAGGGTTTGAAGGGTTATTCGGAGCCCCTATCCTTCTATGGGTTGCCTTCTTTTCATCGGCATTGCTTTCAACAGCCTTGGGGCATATGTTTTATAATGCAGCAATTAAAAAAATCGGACCCGCAGAAGCATCCATTTTCATTAATTTAAGTACGTTTTTCTCATTAGTTGGTTCGGCTGTTCTTCTGGGAGAAATCATCACCTCCATTCACTTATTAGGTTTGCTATTCATTGTTTCCGGTGTTGTTCTTGGATCAGGTGCATTGGAGGAATTGCTCCGGAAACGGAAGAAAAGGGGGATGGGGCAGACACAAAACGCCAAAAAGGGATTCCTCTAAGGAGGTAATCCCTTTTGCTGTTTCAATAACCTTTGTGAAAATCTACTAAATTTATTGGAAGCCTCTCGTCCTTTAGATAGCTCTTCAAATTCGGGATAAAAATATCCTTAATGACGCGGTTATCATAATGTTCAGTTGATCCGGCTGTATGTGGCGTGATGATTACATTTTCAAGCTCCCATAAAGGACTATCTTCACTAAGAGGCTCTTTCTCAAATACATCCAAGCCTGCGCCAGCGATTTTTCCTTCAGTTAGAGCCTTGATAAGCTCTGATTCTACAACAATATCGCCTCGGCCAATATTAATGAAGAAGGATGAAGGCTTCATGAGGTCAAATTGTTCTTTTCCAAATAATTGCTTTGTTTCCTCTGTTAGCGGAAGCGTTACAACTACATAGTCACATATGGGTAATACTTCATTTATCTGATCGAGCGAATACATCGTATCAACATGTTCTTCAGGTAAGCCAGAACGGCGGAATCCTAAAACATTCATGCCAAATGCCTTGGCAATTTTGGCTGTTTCCTTGCCAATGGCCCCTACCCCAAAGAGACCCATTGTTTTGCCATGCAGTTCAAGCTTTAACCCAGAATGATGCCATGTTTTTGTTTGCTGATTTTTCACATATGTATGTATTTTTCTAGTAAGCCCGAGCATCAGTGCAAAGATAGTCTCGGAAATTGGGAAGGAATGAACCCCATTGGCCGATGTTAACTGGATATAACGATTATTGAATTCTTTCAATGGCATGCTATTTATACCTGCAGACCAAGATTGAACCCAACGCAGCTTAGAATCATGGGATAGCACATGTTCAGTTAATTCTTTCTTCCAGCCTGCTATAATTTCCGCTTCTTGTAAATGATCTTGCCAAACTGTATTATCTTTTCCAACAATAAGCTCCCAGTCTGGAATAACTTCTTTTATGGCTTCAACTGAATCCTCACTTAAATTTTGGGTAACGATTAGCTTTCGTTTCTCCACAAAGACTCCCCCTAATTCATGATATGTATATCATAGCAAAAAAAGGAAGATCCAATAAGGATAAATAGTTCCGTGGAGAAAGGCTGAGCATTCATTTTTTCAAATATGCTAGTTGAAGAAATAAATGCGGACATAAAATCCGTTATTTTCATTAAATGACCTTAATTTATAGGCTAAGCGGATACTGTGTACGTTATTTATGAAAAACAGAAGGAAATGACTGCTTTTTTACAAAATAGAGGAAGCTATGTCCGCAAGCATAAGGAAATCCCCTATTTTCCTACAAATAAGGGACCTTGTGTCCGCCAAGCTTCAGATAGGCAAAATTAATGTACCCCATCGACAAAGCGGCCATAATCTGGGATGGCGATCTTATCAAATTCATTTACTAGCTTTGTTAAACTTTCTGTTAATATATCCCCTGATATTGGTATGCCATGGCCAGTTACAGCATAGGCAGGTTGTAGGGCGAATAGTTTTTCAACCGACTTGCGTGATGACTCCCAGTCAGGAGTTAAGTATCTTGGAGGCCCGCTTATTTCAAATTCCTGTGTTAAAACCTTGTATAGAGATTCTTGCTTAACCGTAACAAAGACATCACCCGCAATAAGGGCACGGTCACTTTCTCTAAATAACGAAATATGACCAGGTGTATGCCCTGGTGTATGAACCCATTTCCAGCCCTGCATTTCAGGAACGTTACCATCCTCAGGAAGAGGGTGAACATGTCCCGAAATATTGATTGCCTCATTTGGGAAAAAAGGAGAGATCTTTGAAATCATTCCGCCTTCAACAGATGAATCAGGTTCTACATAATTTTTCTCCCCGGTTAAGTAAGGGAGCTCTAGTGTATGGGCATAGACAGGAACTTGCCAGTGATTAATTAAATCAATAATGGCTCCAACATGATCGAAATGCCCATGTGTTAAAATAATGGCTTTTGGTTTTGCGCCCTCACCGTAGAGCTCTTCAGCTGCATCGATCATTTTTCTGGCAGATTGGGGCATACCTGCATCAATCAATACCCAATCTCCAGGGGTGTCAGATAGAGTGACAAAACAAACATTGACGATCTGAACGGTATAGCATTGTACGCCTTGAGCGACAGTTTGCAGCATGCCACTTGCAACAGATGTCATCGGCATAAAGCGTTCAGTTGAAGGACTTCCTTCCAAATTCATACGGTTTTCTTCCATTGGGACCCCCTCCTATTCCTTTATTCAAAGTGTCCCCTCGCTTGAAGTGGGGTATACGGATGGTAAGAGAATCCCTGTCAAAAAAACAAAGAGCCCTTTTTGTAAAAGGCTCTTTGTAGATTCATAAAGATGGCGCAGATTATGATAAAAATTCTTGGGGATTTAACCCTAATTCCATACAGATTTCTGAAACGATCTGCTTTTCACTAGGATCGAAATGACCGTCTGCATAGCCAAGTGCGATACAATAACGAGCAACAAGGCGAGCAATTTCAGGCTTCGATCTGACACGTCCTAAAGCTCTAAATGCTTCGGCACGCCCGATAATAGAATCACGTTCGATTTTTTGGACGAAGTAATTAAATTGCTGCATCACTTTGTTTGTATCAAAAACGCGCAATTCTTCGCTTTGATTGACAAATTCCATCATTTTTTGTCGCTCGGATGGGTCCAGTCTTCCATCTGCTAATGATACGAGTGCACATGCGGCAACAACAGCATCCATAACATCCTGGCTTTTATAGCGGGCAAATAATTCTTGAGCTTTTCTTTTTTGCTGATTGGCCCATTGTGTATAATCAGTTTGATTAGGAGACCAGACGTTTCCACAGCTGTTGCATGTGAATTTAAGCTGATTTTTTCCAATAAAACCACCCAATAACCCGATAGGACCAAGGATTAACCCGCCAATTGCTGCCTTTCCCAGACCAAAGCCTTTCTCACCAGTTCTTACATTCGAAGATCCACATCGGGTACAATTAATATTGTCTCCGCCATAAGATTGCCCTGAGGAATATCCTTGACCATATGTAGGCTGATTATAGCTCGCCTGCTGTCCATAGGCTTGCTGATTGTAAGGCTGATTCTGATGCCCAGATTGATTATAGCTTGGTTGATTATAAGAAGGACTGTGTGTATTTGTTTGACCGAAAGTCGGCTGATTATAGGATGTATGTTGTTGGCCTGAAAATGATTGAGCTTGCTGAGAGCTTCCGTATGTTTGATTGATGGGCGGAGCTTGATAAGCAGGTTGTGCAGGAGCAGGCTCATCATCTACATGAACGCCAAAATTTCTGCAAAGTGCGGCTAACCCGCCTTGAAAGCCACTTGCAATGGCATTGAATTTCCACTCTCCGTTATGGCGATATAGTTCAGCTGTCACAATGGCCGTTTCTACTGTAAAATCACGTCCTAGGTCGAAACGAATTAATTCCTCATTTGTCATAGCGTTAAAAATTCTCACATAGGCATTAGAAACTTGTCCGAAGTTTTGCTGTTTTACATGTGCATCATGGATTGTGATGGTGAATGCAATTCGGTGAATAGAAGGAGGAACTTTATTTAATTCGATTGTAATTTGTTCATCATCACTGGCACCAGCTCCGGTGCGATTATCGCCGCTGTAAATAACCGAACCATTTCCGCCTCTAGGATTATTATAGAATACAAAATCCATGTCGCTTTGGACCTTGCCAGAAGGGCCAACTAAAAATGCTGAGGCATCCAAATCATATTGTGAATGACTGTGGCTAACATCCCAGCCCAAACCAGCCACTACAACCTCAAGACCTGGATGAGCCTTTGTTAAATCAACTTTCTGTCCTTTTCGTAACGTAACACCCACTTTAAAAACCACTCCAATCCCTATAGATTCATATAATTAAGTAACTTTTCTCTGAATTTTAATTTCAATTATTATTATAATGCAGAATGGAATCAAAAGGAAAATGATAACATCCTGGCTTTTATTTTAAATGGTATACAGTGAGTTTTATGCAAAAAATGAACGCAGTCAACCATAAAGGAGATGCTTTCATTTTTTTAGATTCCTATAGAAAAAAGGGCACCAAAGAGCGCGATGTTTCCAAAATTTTTAGGCTTCCATGGAAAACTGGAAACAAAGAGCATAATGCCTCCAAATTTTTCAGATTCCTAAGAAAAATGGCCAGGCTCTAATCCGAGGCTGACCATTTTGAGATTATTATATGGAAAAGTGAGAGTTAGATAGTCTTGAAATGCAAACCAACTTTTACCAAAGTGAAGGCTTTACAACCATTAGCCAGAGCATGACCATTAATAGGATTAAATAAAGCCAGGTTGATTTTAAAAGCTTTTGGACAAGCTGCTGTGTATCTTGTCCAGGCTCATGAAATCTTCGGAAAATAGGAGTAAAAGCCCTGGCTAGAAAAAATACGGAACCAAACATTACAGCTAACGTTGCAATAATCCATGATGTTTTCCACGTCCAATGCCCAATAGCTATGAGTAATGCACCACTCCCGACAAGGAGATGTCCGGCGTGCTTCACAAGCCGGACAGAATAGCGGAATATATCCAAGTAGGCTAGCTGGACTTCATGTTCGGCTGCCCGCAATTTTTTCGCAATCGGAATTAAAACGAAAAATGGACCAATGGATAGAACAGCACTGCCTACATGGATGTATAGGATGAAGCGGTATAGTGTATCCATGAAAAATGCGATTATTCCGAGACTGGACGGAACTCATGCACCCATACTCTCATTTGTGGCAGCCATGGCATGCCAGGGTGATAGGATAGAATGGATTGCTTATAATCTTCAACGGTTTCATATCCTTCTTGCTTGGCATGCTCATCCGTTAATTCACCTAAAGATTGTGAATATACTTTTTCAACGACAAATTTATGACCTTGAAGATCCATAATCTCACCAACGTCTGCATAGCGGCCATTGCGGCGCGTAGCCGTTTTCTTTCCTGCTAACACCAATTCAATGTCTGCTGGTAAAGTGATTAGTCGCTCAATTGTACAGGTTTTTGGCGGCAGTGTTTGATTTTCATTTTCGTTTGTCATTATGGGTTCCTCCCTTTGATGTGTTAAAAGTGCAAAAATGTGCTACTCATTATAGCTTAAATGAACTTTTTAGCGAAACGATACGGTTAAATACGTGTTTCTCAGCCGTTGAATTCTTTGGATCCACGTTAAAATAGCCATGACGGAAAAATTGGAATTTGTCCTGTGCTTTAACATCCTTCATATTAGGTTCAATAAAGCCTTGAACGATTTCAAGCGAATTTGGATTTACATAATCCAAAAACGTCTTTTCTTCTGCAGAATCGTCCATTGCTCCTGCTTCCAATTCTGAATCAAGAATTAATGGCTCATATAAACGAAATTCAGCTGGAATGGCATGTTTAGCATCAACCCAGTGAAGAGTTCCTTTCACTTTACGTCCTGTAAAGCCTGTCCCGCTTTTTGTTTCAGGATCATATGTGCAGTGAATTTCAACCACTTGGCCGTTTTCATCTTTAATCACATCATTACACTTAATGAAATAAGCATGCTTTAGACGGACCTCATTACCTGGGTAAAGTCGGAAATATTTGCTTGGCGGGTCTTCCATGAAGTCATCCTGCTCAATATAAATTTCTCGGGAGAATGGAATTTGTCGTATACCCATTTCCTCATTTTCTGGATTAATTTCCGCATCAAGCATTTCGACTTGATCTTCCGGATAATTGGTTATGACTACTTTAAGCGGGTTCAATACGCCCATTGTTCGCGGTGCAGTCAGCTTTAAATCTTCTCTGACAAAATGCTCAAGCATAGCCTCATCAACTGCGCCATAACCTTTGGAAATGCCTGTTGCCTTAACAAATTCGCGGATTGCTCCTGGTGTAAAGCCTTTTCTTCTTAATCCAGAAATCGTTGGCATCCGAGGGTCATCCCAGCCATCAACAAAGCCTTCGTCCACAAGCTGCTTAAGCTTTCTCTTACTCATAACTGTATTCGTAATGTTAAGACGCCCAAATTCAATCTGCTGCGGCTTGCTTTTCGTTTCACATTCTTCAATAACCCAATTATAAAGAGGACGTTGATCCTCAAATTCAGTCGTACAAATGGAATGAGTGACGTCTTCAATCGCATCCTCTAATGGATGGGCGAAGGAGTACATAGGGTAAATACACCATTTGTCCCCAGTATTATGGTGTGAAGCATGAGAAATTCGATAAATGACAGGATCACGCATATTCAAATTCGGCGAAGCCATATCAATTTTTGCACGCAGCACCTTGCTGCCATTTTCAAATTCGCCATTACGCATCTGTTCGAATAAATCTAGATTTTCTTCTACCGGACGATTGCGATAAGGACTTTCCTTTCCTGGCTCTGTCAGGGTGCCGCGGTATTCACGGATTTCTTCCTGAGATAAATCATCCACATAGGCCTTCCCTTTTTTGATAAGTAGAACTGCACGATCATACATTTCCTCAAAATAGTCGGAGGCAAAGCGGAGATCATCCCACTCATAGCCAAGCCATGCTACATCGTTCTTAATAGAATCAACATATTCCTGATCTTCTTTTAATGGGTTGGTATCATCAAATCGCAAGTGTGTCTTTCCGTTAAACTCATCGGCAAGACCAAAGTTAATGACAATGGACTTCGCATGACCGATATGAAGATACCCGTTCGGTTCGGGAGGAAAACGAGTAATGATTTCTTTATGTTTTCCTGATTCCAAATCCTCGATAATAATATTTTTAATAAAGTTTGACGAATTTTGTTCCAAACCGGTATCAGCCTTTCTATATGTAGGTAGTTAATTCTTATTTTACTGTTATTACCCAAGTAAATCAATCGAAGGGAATAACCTTAGCATCTATGATTAATTAGACCTGCTGAAATTGTAATCATAATGAATTTTGCTTAGAATGAAAAGAAAAGCGCAATGAAATGGTTTGTCAAATAAGCAATTGGGGTAAAGAACTAGGATAGACGCATTAGGACTTTTGCCCATTATTTAATTTGTTACATAAGAATACAATATTGTAATCAAAATTGAAAATTTGCCATAAAAATATTTTGTTAGAATAAAAGATAGGAAAAAAGTAGATGAAGCTTCTTGGGCTTTAGCCGTTTCGGCTTGTTTTGATATTAGTGAAAATATCAAGTGTGTGAAAATATTCTGCGGGGGTAGCATGATGATCATAGATGAACAATTAATAGGAAAAAGTTATTACAAGTCATTAGTGGAAGGGAAAGAGAATGTCCATCCCATCAAGGCATTAGGTGAGCTGTATATGGAGGAGCAAAGGAAAGCAATATCGGAACTTTCCTTTATTCGCTTTGCTCAAGGGGAGATTTACTTCCAAAATTGTGATTATGAAGCAGCCATTTTTAAATGGGAGAATATTAATAATGAACTTGAGCCATGGGCAAAGAAGAATATGGCAGATGCTTATTTTAAACTAGAGATTCTTGCTACAGCTGAGGATTTGTACCGGTCCATTCAAACAGACTCAGAATATCTGAAAATGGAAGTGCTATTACAGTTGTTTTCCACTTATGTAGCACGCGGAAAGCTTGATTTTGCAGTTGAGGTGATCAAGGAGGCTGTTTCCTTTAACCCAGACTATCGGGATGTAACGAGCATTGCTAAAGCGTTTTTTGAAAAGCATCAGGATTGGAAAAATGCCATTGAACTTGCTGTGAATGAATCCATCCGGACAGGAGATCTTTCTTGGTTCGACATTCTGCAATCTTATGTCGAGGATGGAAAGATAAAGAAGACAGAACCAAATTATTTCAATGAAGCATTGGTCACTTTATTTAAGGCGGATTTGGCAAAGTTTGAAAGACTGGCTGTTTCCTTATGGAATCAATATCGAAATGGAGACTTATATTTTACTTGGGTTAAAGAATTAAATCACATCCTTCTCCATATGGAAGGCGGAAGCTCCCATTCATGGAAAGAGCTTTCGGCCGTTTATCATGATACATATTTCGAATTAATTAATGGGAAGTATTTAATAAGAGAAATTTCACATTTAATTCCGAATCATTTAAGCAACTGGGTGAAAATGGCTGATTCTGCTTATTCATCCATTGCAGCTGCTTCTGCCCTAGCATGGAGTGAAATCTTCCCTTCGAGTATCGAGCATTCAGCGATTAATTTAGCCGAGAAAAAGGTTAGCCAAGAAATGCGCGACCGAAATGGCTTAACGGATGGATTCGAGTTATTCAAGTCCGTTGTCTCTTGGGCAAGGAAGAATGGTATCGAGATTGGACACCGATTTGAATGGATGGTGAAGGAGCTTCTTGATCTTCAGGCTCCTAATCTATTAATTGCCGGAGCCGCTGGCAATGAGAAATCGGGATTTATCAATCATTTACTTGGTGAAACAATAATCGATGACTCTATTTCAACAACTGTGATGTTCAAGGATGATGAGACGGTTGGCATACAGGAGATTGGCGATGAAGGAGAAAGAGAAATTTCTCATTTATCCGATGTTAGCGACAACGCACAGACTGTGATCCTGTATAAAAAGCCTACACCTTTTCTTCGCGAAAAGCAGCTTGCCTTTATTGATACACCTGGCATAACGGGTCTGAACCGATTCAGAAATGAAGTATTCCAATATTTGCAGCTCGCGGATAGTCTGCTATTCGTACTTAATGCCAATCATGCTTTCACAGAGGAAGAGCTTGATATGGTTGTGAAAATTCGTGAGCAGGCACCTGACCTTCCTATTCATTTCTTGTTAAATGGGGTAGATTCTAATGAGATGGAGCAGGAAGTGATAGACAGTGCCACTTCGAAAGTGAATACTTATTTTTCAAAAGCAAGAGTATTTGCCTATTCTGGCCGTGATGAACAGCTTGAGCCTTTAACTCAATTCTTGAAATCTATCACGAATAACGACAATCTTGAAGAAAAAAGAACGTCTAAGGTTCAGCATTATATTCGCAAAACGATTAAGTTCCTACTGGAAAGACGCGTGGAAATGGAGAATGGTTTCATTGAATCCATTAAATGGAATGATGAGATGGTAACCAAATTAACAGGAGCGACCAATCAATTACGTGATTTGGAGGAAGAAAAAGCCCGAGTCATGAAAAGGTCCTTTACAAAGATAAAAGACGATCTAAAGCTTCAGCTAATGGAGGATATTCCTGAACTGCTTAAAGGGAGTTCAGAATTAATACATGAGGACAGCGATTTTGGGAAGGTCCATGTTCAGCTGAATGCTGAAATGAATAATCGTATTCGTCATCATTTAGATGAAATGATTATGCCAAGCTTCCATAAGGGGATTCATCAGTGGATTAACGAGGCAAGTGATGAATTCACCGAGGCTCAAGAATTCCTGAATGAAATGGGTGCGGGCTTTAATGATCTGTATGAGGAAGAAAAACTAAGTCTCGCATGTGATTTTAAAGTGTTAGATGATTGGCGCAGAGATGCAGATCGGATGACGAGAGGTAAAGTGCATCTAGAAAATATAAATATATTAAACCGCTTTACACCATCACAGTTTATTTTAAAGAGCGCGGGCAGATTGCTCGGAGCTATTCAGCAAAATAAATCAATGCTCCATAATAAATATAAACAATTTATTGAAAATGAGGATTACAGCGAAGTGGCTGCATCGGTTGCAGAACAATTCTTCCAGCCATTTGAACTTTTTGAAAAATCGATAGATAGAGATGTCAGCATGTTTTTTAGTCCGCCGTTAACTGAACTGCAGGAAGCAGTGAAGGAATCAGGAAGTCAGATTGAATTCAATAAAGAGTCTTTGAAGGAAATTAGGGAAAATCCTGAACTATACCGTGATCCGATCACCTTATTCCACCTTAAGCTCATTCAGCTTGAATGGATGACGGATGTCCGAGGAGCGACTTATCAAAACCAGTAAAAGCCCATAATAGGCCGCTCGGCTAGCATTTTAGCCGAACGGCCATACATAACGTTTTAGCAGTCATTCTGCCACTCATAAATAATTAAACCTCTTAAACTTATTTCATCTTGAAGGAGGCGTATTTAGTGAGTTTTAAAAGGAAGCAATATCTTAGCTTAGGCTTGACTATATTTTTTATGCTTCTATTGATGTTTGTCATCCTTTTTATGGCAAATTTAATAAAAGCTAATATGCTAGAGATTGTGAAGGATCGTTACTATAAAGTAAACCAAACTACTGAAATCAGAAGGCTATTCGATCAAACTGATCGCCAGCTTTTGCGGATATTAATTGTTAAAGAAGAACTAAACCCTGAACTGATTGAAAAATCTCTAAAAGATAATGAAGATGGCATTAGATCAGAAATCATTAACTTAGAATCCTCCATTAATACAACTAGAGGCAGAGAGGTTCTAAACGAAATTGAACAATCTTACAATGCCTACAATCAGATGGAGAAGGAATTTATTGAAAAATTCAAAAGCGGTAAATTTGATGAAATGCAAACCATTTATGATAGTGAACGAATCAATCGCGATCGGCTTTTACTCGATTTAGGTGAATTTATTGAATACCAGGAAACATTAATGGATGAATCACTCCAAAGTGCTACAAAAACACATTCCCAGCTCGTCATTGTATTAATATCAGCTGTTACTCTAGCCCTACTGATGATTGTCCTTGTTACACTTTCACTCATTCGAAGCACAAGTAAAACGATGGCAATCATATTAAAGGGGCTCAATCTTATTGATTATAAAAACCTGTCCAAGCTCCCAAGGGTAGAAATTCATACAAATGATGAATTCGGAGATATAGCAAAGTCCTTTAATTCAATGGCAGCGTCTTTAGAAACCTATAATGAAAAAGAAAGAAAATATATTTCAGAAATAACGGAGCAAAATTGGATACAAAGCCATTCTGCCGACATCATTCATCTGTATAGCCACCATGTCAATATTCATTCCCTTGGTGAAGAGCTCATTCGCCAATTGTCCCATGCAATCAATGCCAATCTTGGTGTTTTCTATGTGAAGGAAACGAATAATGGAAGGCCGGTTTATCGAAAAAAATCCTCCTATGCAGAAGACGGTCAACATGTCGGTAGAGAGTTTTTTTATCCAGGCGGGGGGCTAGTAGGGCAATGTGCCGTTGAAAAGAAGCACTATATTCTAAAAGATGTTCCAAGTACGTATCATCTAATTCATACTGGACTTGGAAGTGTGGCACCAAGAAGCATTATGATGGCGCCAGTTTTGGTGAAGGATGAAGTCGTCGCGGTTGTGGAACTGGCAAGTCTAAACGAGTTTACATCTACTCATTTAAAACTATTGGAGGAAGTGCTGGACACGCTAGGCATCGCCATTACAAATATATTAGGCAGAATGGAAATTGCCCGTTTACTGGAGGACTCGCAGACAAAGACAGAGGAACTGCAAATGCAATCTGAGGAATTGCAGTCACAATCAGAGGAGCTGCAAACTCAAGCGGAAGAGCTCCGAATGATTAATGAGCAATTAGAAGAACGCACAAATGATGCAGAGCTGAAGTCGGAGGAACTGAGGTCTGCAAAGGAAGCACTTGAAGAAAAGGCTAGAGAGCTAATGCTGAGTTCGAAATACAAGACTGAATTTCTTGCCAACATGTCTCATGAGCTTCGTACACCATTGAATAGTATTCTGCTGCTCTCAGAAATGCTGATTGATGATCCGAATCATGGCCTTAATGAAGAACAAGTCGAATTTACTAAGGTTATTCATTCAGCCGGTCAGGATTTGCTAGACTTAATAAATGATATTCTTGACCTTTCTAAAGTGGAGGTTGGGAAGCTTGAGATACACTTTGAAGAAGTGAATATGAGTGTTTTTACTGATCATTTGGAACGGAACTTTGTTCAATTCGCTAAGAAGAAGAATCTTGAATTCACTGTTACTGAGATTGAAGGTGTACCAGAAGTAATATTTACAGACGAACAGCGCCTTCAGCAAATGATTAAAAACTTACTTTCAAATGCCTTTAAATTTACTGATTCCGGTTCTGTTTCTGTTACTTTTGAAAAAGCGCACAGCCATGAGATCAGCAGCTTCCCTCAAGCGAATTCCTCAGATACATGGTTAAAGGTGATTGTTTCAGATACAGGAATTGGAATTCCTATAGAGAAGCAGGAGGAGATATTCGAAGCCTTCCAGCAGGTGGATGGAGCAACAATGAGAAGGTATGGTGGAACAGGGCTCGGATTATCTATAACAAAAGAGTTTGCTCAGCTTCTTGGCGGGGTATGTAAAGTAAAGAGTGAAGAAGGGAAGGGCAGCAGTTTCACTTTATTTATTCCAAGCCTACCTGATGGTTTACCGAAAAAAGCAGAGGAAACAGTGATTACTGAAGCTGCTTCTGCCAAAGATTTTGAATCTATTATTGAAGCATCCATTAAAAATCTGCCTAATGATGAACAGGAAGTTAGCCCATCTTCTACGGTTTTACAAGGAAAATCGGTTCTCGTTGTTGACGATGATCATCGGAATATTTATGTGATAAAAAATGCACTTGAAAAAGAAGGCATGCATGTTCTAACAGCCGAAAATGGCATGGAGTGTTTAGACACGATGGTAAAAGAAGAAAAAGTGGATATTTTGTTAATGGATATTATGATGCCTGTTATGGACGGCTATGAAACGATGAGGAGAATCCGTGAGCTTGAAGAATATCAGGATTTGCCCATTATTGCTCTAACAGCAAAAGCCATGAATTATGACCGCAGAAAATGCATAGAATCTGGCGCATCAGATTATATCAGCAAGCCGCTAAAACTAGATCAGCTATTGTCAGTTATGCGAGTGTGGTTATCTTAGAAAGAAAATTATTGGGATGATGAAGAATGTTTAAAGTTAGTATAGAGGATGTAGAGCTTGAACTATTGTTATTAGCTATTTTTCGTCTATCAGGCTATGATTTTCGCCAATATATGAGATCTTCAATCATGAGACGGGTGCAATACCGATTAACCCAGGAACGTTTACCGAGTATTACCAGTCTGACGGAGAAAATTATTCATGATGAAGTATATTTAGAAAAAATATTAAGCGATTTTTCGATTAATGTGACGGAGATGTTTCGGGACCCTACCTTTTTCAAAACATTTAGGAATGAGGTTACTCCATTTCTAAAAGATCTTCCTGAAATTAGAATTTGGCATGCTGGCTGTTCTACTGGGAAAGAGGTATATTCCATGGCCATTTTGATGGAGGAGGAAGGGCTTGGGCACAAAACAAAAATCTATGCAACCGATATGAATGAAAAAGTCTTAGCCAAAGCAGAGCGAGGAATAATTCCTCTGCAGAAAATGCAGTTATATACAAGGAATTACTTGCTTTCAGGAGGCAAAAAGTCGTTTTCCGAATATTATACAGCTGATTGGGAGGCTGCTTATTTAAATCCTGCATTACTAAAACATGTCGTCTTTGCTCAGCATAATTTAGTAACGGACCGATCATTTAATGAGTTTCATGTCATCATTTGCCGGAACGTCCTTATCTATTTCAATACTGACCTTCAGGGACATGTGCTTCAATTATTTAATGAAAGCCTAAGTCAGGGAGGATTCCTTGGGCTCGGCAGCAAGGAATCTATTCGTAAAGACAATTACAGCTTCGAAGACTTCAACCCAATAGAAAAGTTATTCCGAAAGAAATCATCACTTTCCAAATATTAGAACAGCTTCTTTTGATAGAAGCTGTATTTTTTTTTTTACTATTTTCAAGGACTTTTTCATTGTAATGTTACTTATTTTTTGGTAAGTTATTTTTATGTAACATTAGATGATCGGCAGAACAAAAAAACTTCCAGTTTCATGAAAGCAACTGGAAGTGTTCTAAATCTTATTATTGTAAATCGCTATCTGCATCAATTGGGTCAGTCATTCTAACATTTTTAAGGTCCTTGACAATGTCTTCTGTTACAACGACTTGCAGTGTTTCTTTGCCCTTCATGAATTTGAAAACACCATTATTGAAGTCTGTACCTTGTTCCTTAAAGAATATCCCTTCAAATTCGGCTTCTTTTGTATGAATAAAGCTTAGGCGATAAAAATTCTCTTCTTTAACTAGGTATGCACGGACCCCTTTTTCGAAAAGTCCTTCTTGATCTCTAAGAGCACGGGAAACAGAAATGATGTGCAGGTCAACAAATGGAATTTCCTTCAGCAAGGAGTTAATAATGGAGCCCTTAGCTATTTGTTCCCAGCGACTCTGGGCAGTCTGGCCTAGGATAATTTGAGTAATATGCTTTTCACGGGCAACCTCTGCAATTACTTTAGAGACAGGCCGCTTTTCATTATCTTTTAAAATAAATTCCTCAATGCGATGATGTTCAGCTATTTGCTGCCATCTAGTAATATAATCTGATTTTTCTGCATCCAGGTCATCAAAGGGCAAAGGATCAATGGTTAAAATATACAGAGGGCAATTAAGCATGCTCGCAATTTTACAGCCGCGTTGAATAAGGCGTTCACCATTTGGTCCATAGTATACACAGACGAGGATGCTTTCGTCCATACGTCCCTTTACTTTTTTCATTTTCATTTCACCTCGAGTTAGATGCGTTTAATAGAAATTAGATTCGATTAAACTATGTTTGAATATATCTCATGCAGCTGTGTCAAGTCAATCTATTTCCATTATTATATAAGCTTTGTTCATGAATAATGTCGGTGATCAATCCGCTTTATATATTCTTGCTCTTTCTTGTTTTCGTCCCGAATAAAACCCGTTCACATGCACAAGGCTAATAACCATAATCACTAATGTAGCCATTATATAAGAAGTAGCTGTCAAAGACTAATAATGAATGATGAAACAAACATTAATAGAACATTAATAGAAATAAAATCTTTGTTAGGAGGGGATTTGATTGTGTCTTTGCTACCTTTCATGATCTTTCTGCCGTTTATTTTTGCTATAATAACACCTTTTATTTATAAAATGGTTACACCACGAATTCATACGGGCTGGTTTGTCGTTTTTGTCCCGCTAACAGTATTTCTGTATTTGCTACAGTATATTCCTGTCATTTCCAATGGACATACAATTTCCCAATCGCTTCCATGGATTCCTTCATTAAATATTAATATAACAACGTATTTGGATGGCTTGTCGCTTATTTTCGGACTGTTAATTTCTGGAGTTGGGACGCTTGTTGTGCTCTATTCGATTTATTACATGTCAAAAGAGCGTGAAGCACTCCATAATTTTTATGTTTATATGCTTTTATTCATGGGTGCAATGCTAGGCCTCGTTTTTTCAGATAATATTTTAGTTTTATATGTATTTTGGGAATTAACGAGTATTTCTTCGTTTTTACTGATTGCCTATTGGTATCAACGGAAAAACTCTAGATATGGTGCCCTCAAATCAATGCTGATTACGATATTTGGCGGACTTGCGATGTTATCGGGTCTCATTATGCTATCCATAATGACAGATACATATAGCATACGTGAAATATTGAACATGGTTCATGTTGTTACAGACCATTCATTATTTCTTCCTGCTATGATTTTGCTGCTTTTAGGAGCTTTTACAAAATCAGCCCAATTTCCATTTAGTATTTGGCTCCCAGATGCAATGGAGGCACCTACTCCAATAAGTGCCTATTTACATTCAGCAACCATGGTGAAGGCCGGCATTTATTTAGTAGCTAGATTTACACCTGTTTTCGGCGGAAGCAGTGAATGGTTTTGGATCGTCTCAGGGGTTGGGATCATCACGTTAATTTATGGCTCCATTAACGCTGTCAATCAGAAGGATTTAAAGGCATTACTAGCTTATTCGACCATCAGCCAATTAGGTTTGATTATGTCTCTTCTTGGATTAGGTTCTGCTTCTTTGTATTTTGGTCTTGGGGATGAGTCAACGGTCTATGCTTTTGCGGTATTAGCGGCTATGTTTCATTTAATTAATCATTCCACCTTTAAGGGTAGTCTATTTATGGTAATTGGGATTATTGACCATGAAACAGGAACGCGTGATATACGCAAATTAGGCGGATTAATGAGCCTGATGCCTATCTCATTTACTCTAACAATTATCGGAAGCTTCTCGATGGCTGGGCTTCCTCCATTTAATGGATATTTGAGTAAAGAGATGTTTTTTACAAGTGTATTAACGGCAGCAGAGCATCCGGTTTTTGGGATGAAGTCATTTGGTCTGATCATTCCATGGGTTGCATGGATTGCAAGTGTGTTTACGTTTATTTATTGTATGATTCTTGTTTTTAAAACCTTTACTGGCAAACATCGGCCAGAGAAATTAGATAAAGTTGCCCATGAAGCACCGATTGGCATGTTGATTCCGCCGATCATTTTAGCCTTGTTTGTCATTATTATTTTCTTTTTCCCAAATGTCGTTTCGAAAAACTTTCTTCAGCCTGCATTAATGGCGGTTTTGCCTGGACTTTCATTAAGTGAGATGGATGTAACGATCAAGCCGTGGCATGGATGGAATACAGAATTATATATGACACTCGGTGTGATTATCTTTGGTTCCATTATGTATAAATTTAGTAAGCGCTGGACGTTTCTTTATGATTTCTTTCCTAAATCCTTATCGCTGAATCACTTGTATAACCTGTCGTTAGAAGGAACGGAAAGATCTTCATTAAAGGTAACCAATCGATATATGACAGGGTCTATCAGGGATTATTTAGTCTATATTTTTGGCTTCTTCATACTAGTTCTTGGCAGTTCCTTATGGCTTTCAAAAGGGTTTACCATGCAATATTCAAATAATGCAGAGGTTAGCATCTATGAAGGCGGATTAATAATCGCAATGGTCTTTTCAGCCTTTGCTGTCCTTCTTTCAAAATCAAGATTAACGGCCATTATTGCCCTTGGCGGACTAGGCTATCTCGTTTCCTTGTTCTTTGTTATTTTCCGGGCACCTGATCTGGCGCTTACACAGCTCGTTGTGGAGACCGTGACGGCTGCTTTATTCCTGCTATGCTTCTATCATTTGCCGGAATTGCGAAAGGAAGTAAGCAGAATATCATTTAAGATGACGAATTTCATTATTTCTCTTGGGGTTGGCGTCATCGTCACTTTACTTGCTTTGGCCGCAAATAATCATCGGCTTTTCGCATCTATTTCGAATTTCTTTGAGGATTCTTACACGCTTGCAGGGGCAAAGAATATCGTGAATGCTATTCTTGTTGATTTCCGTGGATTAGACACAATGCTGGAAATTCTCGTCCTATGTATTGCAGGTCTAGGAGTCTATACGTTAATAAAGCTTCAATTAGCAGGGAGGGGTCCTAAGGAATGAACCCGAATGATGTAATTTTGCGTTCAGTGACTAAAATGGCCATCGTTATTATTCTAACCTTTTCTATATATCTATTCTTCGGAGGCCATCATAATCCAGGAGGGGGATTTATCGGCGGCTTGAGTGTAGCTGCAGGGCTCGTCCTTCTCTACCTCGCATTCGATATTGAAACCGTTCGAAAAAACATTCCAGTCGATTTCAAGAAAGTAGCTGGTTTCGGCGTTCTGCTTGCTGTTCTTACTGGGATGATCTCGATTTTTTTCGGGAAACCGTTTTTAAACCAAACCTTTGGTTATTTTAACCTTCCTGTTTTCGGAAAAACAGAGCTTGCTACGGCTGTGCTTTTTGATGTGGGTGTTGCCTTAGCTGTTATTGGCACAGCTGTCACGATCATTCTGAGTATAAGTGAGGATGGGTAGAGATGGAAACACTTATATCGATTCTAGTAGGCCTGTTTTTTTCGATTGGCACTTATTTAGTTTTAAGTAAAAGCTTAATTAGGATCATTTTAGGAACTTCGATTATCAGCCATGGGGTCAATCTGTTAATTCTAACCATGGGTGGATTAAAGAAGGGCGGTCCGCCTTTATTAGGCGGGATCAACACAACATTTACGGATTCATTGCCACAGGCACTTATTTTAACAGCCATTGTCATTAACTTTGCCGTGACTGCTTTATTTTTAGTGCTTAGTTACCGAACGTATAAAACAGTAGGGACTGATGATATGGATCAATTAAGGGGAAATATGGATGAATAATCTTGTTATACTGCCGATCATCATTCCGCTAATTGCCGGGCTGGTCTTAATCCTATTCCGGAGAAACATTTTTTTTCAGCGCTTGCTTAGCATACTGGCCATCATGGCTATAGGTGTTGTCTCTGTCTCATTAATGAGTCAGATAAAAGTGAATGGAATTCAGACACTTCAGGCAGGAGGATGGTCCCCTCCTTATGGCATTAGTATTGTAGCGGATATGTTTTCAGCCATTTTGCTTATGAGTGCGAGCATCGTTGCGCTCTTTTGCTTGATCTTCTCCTTTCATTCAATTGGAGCGGAGAGGGAGAAGCATTATTTTTACCCATTTTATTTATTTCTAATTACCGGTGTGAACGGGTCGTTTTTGACAGGTGATATATTTAATTTGTTTGTCTGTTTTGAGGTTATGTTAATTTCATCTTATGTACTGATTTCTTTAGGAGGAACAAAGTTACAGCTTCGGGAGTCCATCAAGTATATCCTGATCAATGTTTTATCGTCTTCTTTATTTCTTGTGGCTATCGCCTATCTATATGCTATGCTCGGGACATTAAATTTTGCTCATTTATCTTTGAGAGTGGCTGAGGCCGGGCAGGATGGATTGCTGACAACGGTTTCCCTATTATTTTTAATTGTTTTTGGCATGAAGGCAGCACTTTTTCTTTTCTTCTGGCTGCCAGGTGCATATAGTGCACCGCCAACAGCCATCGCTGCCATTTTTGCGGCGCTCTTAACAAAAGTGGGGATCTACGCCTTATTTCGTACGTTTACACTTGTTTTCTATCATAAGCCAGAGGTTACCCATTTCATCATTGGGATTCTTGGCGCATTAACGATGCTACTCGGAGCCATTGGAGCAATCGCCTATTGGGATATCAAGAGAATCTTAACGTATAACGTGATTGTAGGGGTAGGTTTTATTATCGCTGGACTTGCTTCCCTAACCCCGAACGGCATAATGGGTTCATTGTACTATCTCATTCATGACATCCTAATTAAGGCGCTTATTTTCCTTTTAGGCGGTGCGATTATCGTCATTACGGGTACAAGTAAGCTAAAGGAAATAAGCGGACTCATTCGCAATCATCCTTATTTAGGCTGGATGTTCTTTATCGCCGCCTTATCGTTAGCAGGTATTCCACCATTAAGCGGGTTCTTGGGAAAAGTCTTCATTACACGAGGAACATTTGAATCTGGGTATTACTGGTTAGGTGGAATTGGATTATTAACGAGTCTAATGGTCTTGTATTCGATTATGAAAATCTTTATGAATGTTTTTTGGGGCGAAACGGCTTTAAGCAAGGAAATGGAAAAGGGAACAACGAAAGGTTTAATGTTTCCATTAGGATGCCTGACTGCTCTGACGATTGCACTCGGATTAGGGGCAGAGGGAATTCATGAATATGTTCAAATAGCCGCAGATGGGTTAATGAATCCAAGACTTTATATTGAAGCAGTAATGGCGGGAGCCAAATAGTATTATGTCCAGCTCCAGCGCCTACCCCCTCGAGGTCATAAGCCGATCCTCCCAGAAAGGAAAGAACACCTTTCCGTGAGGCTCGTCTTATGCTTGTCGGGGGTGACCAAGGCGCTTGCGCATTTCCGGAAGGGAGGAGAAACCTTGCCAGTTCAGGTGTTAATAAATCTTTTTATCGCCTTTTTATGGATGTTTTTTCAGGATGAATGGAGTATATTGTCCTTTTTTGGCGGATATCTAGTGGGAATTATCGTGATATTTTCTTTAAGGCGCTTTTTCCCAACATCCTTTTATTTGAAACGGTTTATCGCCATTATGAAGCTGTTTATCCTATTTTTGAGTGAATCGGTTACATCTAGTATCGCGATTATTAAAGAAGTCATCAGGCCTAAGATCGATGTCACCCCTGGGATATTTAAAATGGAGACGGATCTAGAAGGGGATTTGGAAATTACGTTACTTGCTTTACTATTAACCTTAACCCCAGGCTCTGTTGTTATGGAGGTTTCTCCAAGCAATAAGGTTTTTTATCTCCATGCCTTAAATTTGCCAGACTCCAAGCATGCTGTTTTTCAGTCGCAGATAAAATATGAGAAAGCGATTAAGGAGGTAACCCGATAATGTTTAATCAATTATTATTAGTCTGTTTATTCTTCTTGTCCCTTTCGATCCTTGCTGCTCTCTATCGTGTTATAAAAGGACCCTCTACACCAGATCGGGTAATGGCATTAGATAATATTGGGGTAAACCTGATTGCTAGTGTAGCATGCCTTTCGATCCTTTTGAGGACACATGCTTTTTTTGACATCATTTTATTAATTGGCATCCTCTCATTCGTTGGTACGATTGCCTTTGCGAGATTCATTGAAAGAGGTGTTGTGATTGAACGAAAACGTATACATTGACATCATTGTTGCTGTGTTTCTTTTAATCGGCACGGTTCTGAGCTTTCTAAGCGCCATCGGATTAATTCGGCTGCCTGATGTGTATTCCCGTTCACATGCGGTATCAAAAAGTGCAAGCTTAGGGGTGCTTTGTACATTATTCGGGACCTTTCTTTTCTTCTTGCTGGCTGACGGCTACTTCAGTATTAGACTCATACTAGGCATTTTCTTTGTATTTCTAACCTCTCCAGTGGTAGCGCATTTATTAAATCGGGCTGCCTATCGTTCAAAGGTTGAGCTTACAAAGGAAAGTGTACAGGATGATTTGAAGGAATTTCTAGAGGGGAAATAAGGTGAGAAAAACTGAATGGTGGATATATATGAGAGTCGCTGATAATCTCGAAAGTCGCTGATATATCTATGAAAGTTGCTGAAATATCTTATTGTATGTCTTTGCAATTTCTGATACCTTATTTTAGTAACATTAGATAGCAGGAGGAACCACAGTGGAATACGTCGATCCTATTAAGGATGTCGAAAAAATTAACGCGATGAAAGAAAACTTAAAGAAGCAATCATTAAGAGATTTTTTACTATTTGTATTTGGCATTAACACAGGCATTCGAGTGCATGATTTGCTATGTTTAAAGGTCGGAGATATTTGGGACGGTGAGGAAATAAAGGAATTTCTTTATCTTCATGACGATAAAAGGGATGAGCAAAAGATTCATTATATTAATAGTAAAGTGAAGGCGGCTTTGCAAAACTATTTAGCTACATTTGATTTTATGGAAGATGATTATCTTTTCAAATCCAAAAAGAATCATCTGCCTATTTCGCGTCAGCAGGCTTACCGAATCATTAATCAAGCTGCCAAGGAAGTTGGCATTTGCGGAAAGATTGGCATGCATACACTTAGAAAAACATTCGGCTATCATGCCTATCGAAAGGGTATTGCCATTTCCATCTTAATGTCCATATACAATCATCAAACCCATGCCGAAACATTAAGGTATATCGGCATTGATAAAGATGAGGAGAAATTGATTAAAGTGGATGTTAACTTGTAATATTTTAAAAAAAGGAAGCAACTATTCAAATTGAATAATTGCTTCCTTTTTATTTCGCTTGAATTAATACTACACAAATGTCATCATCTGCGTTGACTTGTTGTTTTTTCGTTAAAATAAAATCAATAGGTTCTTTGCTTTTGGAATCATGCCAATAGGATGAAGCGATGTTCTTAATAAATTCATAGCCGTCTGATTCATGATGATCAATGGTTTCTTCAACCCCGTCAGTACATAATAGCAATTGAATAGAATCTGTATATTTAATAATTGATTTTTTGATTTCGATTTCTTCGAAGAATCCAACAGCACAAGTATTGCTAGAAAGCTCTTTTAGTTCGGTATGATTGACAAGAGCAAATCCAGTTGGATGACCTGCATTTACGTATTCCAGCGTTTTCTCCTTCGTATCAAGAACAAGATAAATAGCCGTAAAATAATAAGGAATTTGCTGGTTTCGATGGTTTAAAGAATTCATCCAGCGGTTAAGCTCCTTCATAACATACTCAGGATCGGCGTATGTTGTGATTGAATCCCTTAATACTGAAGATATAAACATGCATACAAGTGATGCTGATATTCCGTGCCCCATCATGTCAAGCTGTATGGCAGCAAAACGATGATCATTTATTCTATGCCAATAGTACATATCACCTGCTAATTTATACGCGGGTAAGTAGGAAGCCTTTAATAAAAGGTTATCCTTATAAACCGGCTCGCTTAACAAGCCTGTCTGGACATGCATGGATAATTCTAACTCATTTCGGATCTTTTCTTCTTGCTCAATATGCCAGTCCTTCTCGTATTTCAGTCTCAATGCCACTCGAATTCTTGCCAGTAGCTCGGTCTTATTTATCGGTTTCGTCACATAGTCAATGCCTCCAGCATCAAGTGCCTCAACTACCTTATTAGAATCTTCAAGAGCGGTTACAAATATAACAGGAATATCCTTTAAATGAGGAATTTGCTGGAGTTGTTTACATGCTTCAATTCCGTCCATTTCAGGCATCATGATATCCATTAGGATAATGTCTATCTGTTTTCCTATATCTAGTGGCTGTTCCTTTAGCAAAAAAGTGAATAAATCCTGTGCTGAAGTAAATGATAAGTAATCATCATAGCCTGCACGCTTAAGAATGTTTTCGATAACAAACAAGTTCGCCTGGTTGTCGTCCACAATAAGAATCCCCATATAGTCTGCTCCCTTATTTCTTATTGATTTAATCCTATTATATTTTAAAAATGGGTAAAGTTGTTAATGATAAACCTTTTTAATAAAAAAACATTCGGAAGTGTCTAGAAGGGCCAAAATGATAATAGGTATTTAGAACTAACTTGTCCACTACTAGTAAACAAATGTCCTTATAGAGAGGAAAAACTCTTGATTATTTTCTGAATAGGAGTAAAATTAGGGATATATTTTTTACAGGTTAGGAGATGTCAGGATGAAAGTCGTAAAGTTTGGCGGATCTTCTTTAGCATCCGGAAAACAACTAGAAAAGGTCTTCCAGATTGTTGTTTCTGATCCCGCTAGGAAGGTAGTTGTCGTGTCTGCACCGGGTAAGAGATTTGGAGAGGACGAAAAGGTAACAGATCTCTTGATTGAATGTGGAGAGCTCTGTTTGCAAAATAAAGATCCAAAGAAAAAGTTCGATGCTGTTATCGAAAGATATGCTTTAATTGCAGAGGAATTAGATTTATCAGATGAAATTATTCATATTATTCAACAGGATTTACTTGAAAGGGTAAATTCAGATAAAAGCAACCGAGAGAGATTCATGGATTTACTGAAGGCGAGCGGCGAAGACAACAATGCTAAGCTGGTTGCGGCTTATTTCCGTAAACAGGGTGTGGAGGCTCACTATGTAAGCCCGAAGGAAGCTGGGCTTTTGGTGAGTGCAGAACCAGGTCATGCCCAGGTTTTGCCAGAGGCCTATGATCGTTTGTTTGAACTGCGTGAGCGTTCAGGCATCGTGATTTTCCCTGGGTTTTTTGGTTATAGCAAGGAAGGTGAGATTTTTACTTTTTCACGGAGCGGATCAGATATTACTGGCTCCATCCTAGCTAATGGAATTAAAGCAGACTTGTACGAAAACTTTACAGATGTGGATGCTGTATATTCAGTTAATCCTTTTATCGTAGAAAGACCGAAGGAGATCAAGGAATTAACTTATAGAGAAATGCGTGAGCTTTCCTATGCGGGATTCAGTGTTTTACATGATGAGGCACTTGTTCCGGCATTCCGAGCGGGGATACCTGTACATATAAAGAATACGAATAATCCATCGGCACCAGGCACTCGAATTGTTTATGAGCGGGACAATACAAATGGCCCGGTTATTGGGATTGCAAGTGACGAAGGCTTCTGCAGCATTTATGTTAGTAAATACTTAATGAACAGAGAAATTGGATTTGGCCGAAAGCTATTGGAGATATTAGAAAGCTATGGTCTTTCCTATGAGCATACACCTTCAGGAATCGATGATATTTCCATTATTTTAAGGGAAAATCAATTTGCTCCAGGTATGGAAGAGGAGATCATTGATCGAATTAAGACAGAGCTAGATGCTGATGAAGTCGTGATTGAGCATAGTCTTGCGCTTATCATGGTTGTAGGTGAAGGAATGCGCCACAATATTGGTACAACAGCAAGAGCATCAAAGGCTTTGGCAAAAGCGGGGGTTAATATCGAAATGATTAACCAAGGCTCCTCTGAGGTGAGCATGATGTTTGGTGTGAAGGAAATCGATGAGAATCGAGCGGTCCGGGCACTTTATAACGAGTTTTTTGCAGCAGTTACAGTATGAATATAAAAAAGAGTTGGCACACGCCAACTCTTTTACTAAATGGCCTTTTCAAAATTTACACGTTTATTTAATGCATACATAATAGGCATTCCAACTGCCATTACGATGAATTCGCCAATAGCGGTTGTGAGCCATGTAAACATAAATGGCAAGCCAAAGGCAAGATGAAGCTCTAAGGCAATAAGGAACATGGTAAAGGTGAAAACAAGTGTGTTTACTACCATGCGTGCCCAAATATTTTTAATAAATCGGCAGCATGCAATCGTGATTAATAATGAAATCAGTGTTTGTCCGACACCGAAAATAAGATCGTACGCGACCATTGGTGAAAATAATAAATTCGTTAAAAATACACCTAATACCATTCCGAAAATATATTTCTTGTTAAAGACGATTAGATGATTAAACATTTCGGAAACACGAAACTGGATATTAGTAAATCCAAAAGGCTGGATCAGCATGGAGACAGCAATATATAAAGCTGCTAAAATGCCATTTCCGACAAGCGTTTTTACTTTCATATTAAATTCTCTCCTTAGTTTTTTATCGTGGGATGGTTACGAACCACGTGGGCGGGTACCCAAAGATAATATTTTAATAGGCAGATCAAATGCTGTCAATCTACAATTATTGTAAAAAGAGTTTGTGGTTTTCATACAGGAATGAACACTTTGTGAACTTTTTCCCAAAAAAGATTAAGATTCTGTAAAAATGCTTGACATTACAGCGCTAAAGTATTATTCTAAATTTATAGAAAATTCAATACAGGCGGATGACGGTTGTGGGAGAGAGCATTACGACAAGCCACCGAAGGAGCAAGTTCCAAAAAGACCCTTGGAACAAATCTCTCAGGTAGAGGAACCACAACGGGACGCATCTCTGGAGAGCTCGTAAAAACTAGACGACACCCAAGGGGACCCCATTATTAATTTGGGCTTAAACTCTCAGGTAAAAGGACAGAGAAGGGTAAACAATCTTACCCTTTTTCTGTCCTTTTTTTCGTGGATAAATTTAGGGATTGATTGTTAAAATGTTCACAATATATCCAAAGGAGAGAATGATTTGACCAAAGAATATGATGTAGTCATTATAGGTGGCGGTACAGGCGGATACGTTGCGGCTATTCGTGCCTCTCAATTAGGTTTAACAGCTGCGGTTGTTGAAAAAGGAAAGCTTGGAGGAACATGTCTACATGCAGGTTGTATTCCGAGTAAGGCATTACTTCGAAGCGCGGAGGTTTATGCAACGACAAAAAATGCAGAAGCATATGGTGTTATAGCCCCTGAAGTTGGACTTGATTTTTCCAAGGTACAGGCAAGAAAAGCTGAGATTACTGATCGCCTGTTTAAAGGTGTGCAGCACTTAATGAAAAAAGGAAAAATTGATGTCTATGAAGGAAAAGGCAGAATCCTAGAGTCTAGAAACATATTGGTAGATTTGAATAATGGGGAAGAGGAAATCATTCTTGCTCCTAAAAATATAGTAATTGCAACTGGATCACGTCCACGGACACTTCCAGGACTAGAAGCCGATGGAAAGTATGTCATGACATCGGATGAAGCGCTTCAAATGGAAGAACTGCCAAAGTCGATTATTATTGTTGGCGGCGGTGTGATTGGGATTGAATGGGCTTCTATGCTCGTTGATTTCGGATTGGAAGTAACAGTGATTGAATTTGCTGATCGAATTATTCCGACAGAGGATGTAGATATATCTAAGGAAGTACAGCGTTTAATGAAGAAAAAAGGGGTTAAGATTGTTACAGGTGCTAAGGTGCTTCCTCAGTCCCTGGAAAAAGGCGATGGTGTAACAATTAAAGCAGAGCATCGGGGCGAAGAGAAAACCTTTTCTGCAGACAAACTTCTCGTCTCTGTAGGCCGACTACCTAATATCGAGTCGATAAGTCTTGAGAACACGACCATTAACGTTGAGCGCGGGTTTATCGTTACAAACGAATACTATCAAACAGATGAGTCTAATATTTACGCAATTGGAGATGTCATTGGAGGATTGCAGCTGGCACATGTAGCTTCACATGAAGGAATGATCGCGATAGAACATATTGCAGGTGAAAATCCAACGCCGCTGGATCCAACACTAGTATCAAAATGTATATATAGCAGTCCTGAGGTTGCGAGTGTAGGGCTAACAGAGGAAGAAGCAAAGCTGCAAGGTTACGAGGTGAAAACAGGGAAATTCTCATTCCGTGCAATCGGAAAAGCCCTTGTTTACGGCGAATCAGATGGATTTGTGAAAATGGTTGTTGAAGAAGGATCGAAAAAGCTGCTCGGTGTCCATATGGTTGGCCCGCATGTGACAGATATGATTACAGAGGCAGGTCTTGCTCGCGTTCTTGAAGCTACATCAATGGACATTGCTAGAACGATTCATCCTCATCCAACGTTAGCAGAAGCAATCGGGGAGGCTGCATTAGCAGTAGATGGAAGAGCCATTCATGCTTAATTTTGAATTGAGGTGTTACAATGACAACGAGAGAAAAAGGAAATAGAGGCGTATTACTGATTTCGTGCCCAGAAAAGCCGGGGATTATTTCGATCATTTCCAATTTTTTATTAGAGCATCAAGCGAATATTGTTCACTTTGATCAGCATACAACCGACCCTCATGCAGGCAGATTTTTTATGCGGATTGAGTTTGATTTACAAAACTTTGACACATCTATTGAAGGATTGGAACAGGGTTTGCATGAAATTGCTCAAAATCATTCTATGGACTGGCAGCTTAGCAGTTCTAAGAAGAGAAAGAGGATGGCGATTTTTGTATCCAAAATGGATCATTGCCTTCTGGAGCTAATTTGGCGTTGGAAGTCAAAGGAATTGCCTGTTGACATCCCGCTAGTGATTAGCAATCATGCTCACTTAGCTGATGAGGTTGAAAGTTACGGGCTTCCTTTTTACCATATCCCGCTGACTCATGAAACGAAGCAGGAAGCTGAGCAGAAGACATTAGAGCTATTAGATGGGAAAGTAGACTTTATTGTACTGGCAAGATATATGCAAATTCTTTCGCCGAATTTTATATCGAAATACCCGAACCAAATTATCAACATCCATCATTCATTCCTTCCAGCCTTTGTTGGGGCCAACCCATATGTGAGAGCTTTTAACAGGGGAGTGAAATTGATCGGAGCAACCGCCCACTATGTAACAAATGATTTAGATGAAGGGCCAATTATCCAGCAGGATGTTCTGCGCGTAAACCACCGCTACTCGTCAGAGGATTTAAAAGTAGCTGGTCGCCATGTGGAAAGAACCGTTCTCGCGGAGGCAGTTGCTTGGCATGTAGAAGATCGTGTTCTTGTCCATGGGAATAAAACAATTGTGTTTGAGTAACAGCCTTTAGGGCTATGCATATAAATGGGGATACATTCTATGAACCATACAACATGAATAAAGGGAGATATTACAATGAGCAGAAAAAGAGTAACATTATCAAGTTTAATCAGAAAGAATAGAGAAGAACTTCTAAGAGACAGAGATCAGCTTGAGGAAATCGAAAAGCGTATTGATGATAAGCATATTATCACGAAAAAGAAAACTAGCCGTTATGGATTGGAATATAATTAGGTTGTTAAAGTAATTGACAGAACCATTTATTTCAATTATGATTAATGTATTAATTAAATAGTTTCTCCTAAAGGGGAGTAGCTTTAACGGCAAAGTCGTCACTTCGGAGATCTGATCTCCCGGCATTGTCGGCAACTTATTATCGTTGTTAGCAAGACCTTTACCTATTTACGGTAAAGGTCTTTATTTGTTTATTAAACCTTTACCGCTTGCTGGTAAAGGTTTTTTTGTTTGCAAAAAAGGAAATGCTTTATAAAAAAGGGGGAAATAAAATGTTAAAAAGAAGAAAAACTTCATTTGAACAGCTTTTTAAGGAAAACAAGGAAGAAATCATGAAAGATAAGGTTCAATTGGAAATCATTGAAAAACGTCTTGAAAAGAAGGCTGAGTTAGCAAATAAAGTAAAGAAATAAAAAACGATCGCTTAGAAGTAGGTCACTTTATAGAAAAAATGGAGGAGTAACAATGGAATTATCAATTTTATTAGAATATGGCTGGGTATTACTGCTGTTGATTGGGATAGAAGGACTTTTGGCGGCTGACAATGCATTAGTGCTAGCGATTATGGTTAAACATCTTCCTGAGCAGGAAAGAAGAAAGGCATTATTTTATGGGCTGGCTGGTGCCTTTATATTCCGATTCGGATCCTTATTTGCTATTTCATATCTAGTCGATATCTGGCAGGTTCAAGCAATCGGTGCACTTTATTTATTATTTATTGCCTTCAATCATATATTTAGAAAGCTTATCGTGAATAAGGGAAAAGAAAAAGCATCTTCCCAAGAGGAAAAGAAAAAGGCTGGCTTCTGGATGACGGTTTTTAAAGTGGAATTAGCGGATATCGCCTTTGCGATTGATTCTATTTTAGCAGCAGTTGCACTTGCGGTAGCACTTCCGGATACAAGCCTTCCGAACATTGGAGGACTTGACGGAGGAAAATTTATCGTCATTTTTGCCGGAGGATTAATAGGATTAATTATTATGCGATTTGCGGCCAATGTATTTGTTAATCTTCTGCAAAAGAAGCCTGGATTAGAAATTGCAGCGTTTATGATTGTTGGCTGGGTCGGGGTTAAGCTTTCGGTTTATACACTTTCTCACCCGGCATTATCCGTGCTCCCTTCTTCGTTTGCACACTCCATGGAGTGGAAAATCATTTTCTATACTGTCCTCATTTTGATCGCAGCAGGAGGATGGTTTTTTTCGAAGGAGAAAAAGGAAATGGCGACAGAAGGGAAAGCAAGTTAAGGATAAGACTTTGGAGGTTAACCAATTGGTTAGCCTCTTTTGTTTGAAGTGAAAGAATTAAATGCTTGTTGAGGGGTTCAATGTTGGGGTTTTGGATGGAACGGGCTCAAAACACTAACATAGAAGAGCCCAATGTTGGGGTATTGTAAAGATATGACTTAAAACACTAACATGGAATGGTCCAATGTAAGTGTTTTGGAGAGCTCGGGCTTAGAACTTAACATAGAAGAGCCCAATGTTGGAAATTTGCAAGATCGGACTTAAAACACTAACATTGAAAAATATTTTAATCGTAAAGTGAAATAAGATGAAGAGGCTCGAATAATGAGTAGAAAGGAAAACTAGAGGAAATTAGGAACTTATATGAATGGGCATTAAGGCATTATGCATGTTTCTCCAAAAATAGTGAAACCTTTTAAAGAAGCGTTTAATTAAATCTAAAGGGGATGATTACTATGAAGGAGCAACAAAGAGAAAATGAAATTACTCATGTAGAAGCAGAGAATGAGAAACAGCTCATTAGAGAATTTACTAATCCAGAGTCAAAGCAACCAGTCCCACAGCCAAAGGATTTTGAGGACATTGAGTATTAGTAGTTAATAAGTAAAGCCAGTTCCGGGGTGCATGGAATGTTTGAGCAACACGGAACTGGCCTTTTAACTAACTCTTTTTAAAATAATCAGTGAATGCTTGGTAAATTTCGACTCCCTGGTAAAATAACAAGCTTGATGCAGTGAGTGAAAATAAACCGATTAATAAGAAGCGAATCCACATATTACTCTCCTCCTTCGTTTTTTTATGAATAGGAAGGAGAAAAAACCACGTAATTGGATTGATAGAAAATCGGAATAAAGAACATGACTCTTTGGGAAGACCCAATTAATTTACTGCAGAATAGTGATAAAGCAAGTGTAAAAGGCCAAAGAGCTTCAATATTAAAGTTCAGCTTAAAAAGAAACTTTCTTATGTCATCCTTTAAAAGAAAACTTTCTACCGTATCAGATGAAATAACAGCATGTTGTTCATGATCTGCTGTCCATTTTGTATGTCCACCGGGATATTGCGCAATTAGGAACGAGAAAAATATAGAGAGCAGTACAATTGAAAGTAACTTAGTTTTTCTCATATTCCTAGCCCCCCTAAAAAGTGTGTTATTATCATAACGCAGACTTTAGGGATTGTAAATAGGAAAATTCAGACTATTTAACCTCTGTTTTCAGGAGTACTTTTGCCCAGGTTTCCGCACTTAAGTCGAGATGTTTTTTCCAAAAAAGGGAAAACCCACGATTAAAAATAGTTTCGAAGTCATTCTCTGTTATATTTCATCCCAACTGTAAAAATTTCAAATCCTAGCTTTTCGTAATAGGGAGCTTTCTGTTCTTCACTTAACAATTGTATATGCAAATTCGAGGCTCTACCCTTTTCTACAAGCCTTTTGACAATTTCTCCCCCTATTCCTTGGCTTCGATAGTCAGGGTGGACGATGACCCCGCAAATATATCCGTTTATAAGTCCGTCCGAAATGATTCTTCCGGTACCGATTAGCTGTTCTCTATCATAAGCACTTATAACCGACCAGCTTTGAACCATAGCCCTATGTAAAAGCTCTTTCGGCAATTTCAAAAAGTCATTCCAGCCTTCAAGCTGGTAGAGCTGATAAAGTCGGTCAGGAGTAGGAACTTCAGTTGTATAATTAATGGAATTTCCTTCCATATTTATCCCCTCTCATTCATTGATATAAAAATAATTCCCTATTTCATTTAGAATTCCTTTAATATGTAAGATACTTATAAATACTCGAAAAAAGCAAATTATATGAGGTATAATATATGCTGAAAACAAGTAGCATTTGCCAAATTGGAAAGAAAAAGTATTGAAAAAATAACCTATTTCGTATTAATATTTTTTATGTAGATTCAAAGTAGAAAGAGAGTGGTCAATATGGGCCGTAAATGGAATAATATTAAAGATAAAAAGGCATCAAAAGATGCAAATACTAGCCGTATATATGCTAAATTCGGAGTCGAAATTTACGTTGCTGCCAGACAAGGCGAGCCAGACCCGGAAGCCAATCAGGCATTAAAGTTTGTATTGGAAAGAGCTAAAACATACAATGTTCCAAAACATATTATTGACCGTGCGATCGACAAAGCTAAGGGCGGTTCAGACGAGAACTATGACGAGCTTCGCTACGAGGGCTTCGGTCCTAACGGCTCAATGGTCATCGTTGATGCGCTGACAAATAACGTGAATCGTACAGCATCAGATGTGCGTGCGGCATTCGGGAAAAACGGTGGAAATATGGGAGTAAGCGGATCAGTAGCTTATATGTTTGATGCTACTGCTGTTATCGGTCTTGAAGGAAAATCAGCCGATGAAGTGCTTGAAATCCTTATGGAAGCAGATGTAGATGCACGAGATATTTTAGAAGAAGACGAGGCTGTTATCGTCTATGCGGAACCAGACCAATTTCATGCCGTGCAGGAAGCATTTAAAAATGCAGGTGTAAATGAATTTACAGTTGCAGAAATTACGATGCTTGCCCAAAACGAAATTCCATTGCCAGAAGATGCACAAGCAAAATTTGAAAAAATGATTGATGCCCTTGAAGATTTAGATGATGTGCAGCAAGTGTATCACAATGTGGACTTTGGTGAGTAAAATGAGTAACCGAAATGGAGCGTTGTTTAATGACAATGCTCTATTTTTTATTTCTACAAGGATTCTCTTTACACTTAATGAAGAACTACTTTTTCATTACCCGCCAAATCTATCTTTTGCCACTTGTGGTAAAAGAGGAGCGCTTCTATTGCCCGTAAGCCCCCGTATTTTTCTTTTGTGGTAAAAGAGGAGTCCTTTCATTGCCCGTAATCACCCATTTTTACTTATTGTGGTAAAAGAGCAGTCCTTTTATTTCCGTAAGTTCCTCCTTTTTCCTTTAAGAGTAAATGTAGTCCTTTCATTTACCGAAATCCCCCGTTTCCCTTATTTTACTAAATGGTTATTAGCCTTTATGATGATAGTAAGGCATCACATAGATTCCAAATTTTTAGAGTAAGGATGATCATCTGTATGAAAATTTTACTCGTAGAAGATGATAAGACGATTGCATCGGGACTAGAATATTCACTTCAGCAAGAAAATTATTCCCCCATTATTTGTCACCATGCTGCAGCTGCTAAGGATGTCATCACAAAAGAATTAGACCAAATCCATTTATGCTTGTTTGATTTATCTCTCCCAGATGGTAGCGGATATGAATTGTGCAAGCTTGTGAAGGAGCGGAGCGATGTCCCTGTCATTTTTCTCACAGCAATTGATGATGAAGTGAATGTCGTAATGGGATTAGATATGGGAGCGGATGATTACATAACGAAGCCTTTTCGTATTCGCGAGCTTCTTTCCAGGATGAAATCTGTGCTAAGAAGGTACAATAAACAATCCACGACAGCTAGTCTTGAGCTGGGAAACATCAAAATTAATACACTTGAAGGAAAGGTTTATAAAAATGGGAATGAGGTTGTTTTGACAGCTTTAGAATATCGTCTGCTGCTCATCTTTTTCAATCATATTGGACAAGTCTTAACAAGAAATCAGCTATTAGAACAGATTTGGGATGTGGCAGGGGACTTTGTGAATGATAATACTTTAACGGTTTATATTAAAAGATTGCGGGAGAAGCTTGAGGATCAGCCGCAACATCCAACGATTATTAAGACAGTGCGCGGCTTGGGATATAAGGTTGGTGATTAGCTTGCTTCGGAATAATGAAGTGAAAGTACTTATACTTACATTGTGCTCAATTAGCATTGCGGCCATTGCCGCAGCCTCTTTTATCTCCTTTCCTGCAGTAATTCTTGTTTTCATTACCTCTGTTTTGCTAGTGGGAGTCAGCTTATGGTTCACAGGCTGGAGATACCGAGAGATCGAAAAGCTGTCCGGTTATTTGCGGCAAATTAGCGGAGGAGATTATTCACTAGATGTTCGCGATAATCGTGAAGGTGAGCTTAGTATTCTAAAAAACAATATTTATAAAGTGACGCTTATGTTATCCTCCCAGGGAACTCTATTAGAGCAGGATAAAATCCGTTTAATGGACGCGATATCAGATATTTCTCATCAGCTAAAAACGCCGCTTACCTCCATGGTTATGATGGCAGATTTATTGAGTGAACCGAAGCTTCCTATTGAAAAAAGAACAGAATTTACACGGAACATCCAAACACAGCTTGAAAGAATAGAATGGCTCGTTTCATCCTTATTGAAACTATCAAAAATTGATGCTGGAACTGTTCAATTCAAAAAAGATCAGATATTAGTAGAAAAACTAATAGAAAAAGCACTAGAGCCTATGCTTATTCCAATGGATATTAAGGAACAGACTCTTTCGATAAAGGGCGAGAAAAATGTTTCGTTTTGTGGTGACCTTAATTGGACAGCAGAGGCACTCATTAATATTTTGAAAAATTGTATCGAGCATACGCCAAATGGAGGCACGATTTTCATCTCTTTTTCCGAGAATGCTTTATTTACTGAGATTGTCATTGCTGATAATGGCAAGGGGATACCGAAAGCGGATCTGCCATATATTTTTAAACGTTTTTACAAAGGGAAAAATGCGGGGGAGGACAGCGTTGGGATTGGTTTAGCTATGGCCCATAGCATTATCGCGACTCAAGACGGTGCAATCGATGTGAAAAGTGAGAAAGAGAAAGGGACACAGTTTACGATAAAGTTTTACAAGCAGGTAATTTAGGAGGCTATATTCGTGATTATTATGCATAGGGACGAATACATGAGTATGACCGCAAACAAAATTCATTAATAAAGCCATTTCGCTAAGTGACTAAATTGTCACTTGAAAGTCACTTCATAGTCATTTTAGACAGATAAACTGAACTCATCAGTTACATAATGGAGGGTTTACAATGGAAATTTTGAAAATAGAAAATCTGTCTAAAATTTATGGCAAAGGGGAAACGGCTGTTAAAGCACTTGATGATGTTTCGTTCTCAGTCGAAAAAGGTGAGTTTGTAGCCATTATCGGTCCATCAGGTTCAGGAAAATCAACACTGCTTCATATGCTTGGAGGCGTGGATAGACCAACGAGTGGAAGAGTGCTAGTGGACAATACTGATATTTATCAGCTTAATGAAACACAGCTTGCTATTTTCAGACGAAGGCAAATAGGGCTGATCTATCAATTCTATAATTTAATCCCAGTTCTAACGGTTGAAGAAAATATAACTTTGCCGTTGCTTCTAGATGAACATAAGGTTGATAAAAAGCAGTTTGATGAGCTCGTAAAAATTTTAAACTTGCAAAATCGTTTAAACCATTTGCCGAATCAGCTATCAGGCGGGCAGCAGCAAAGGGTTTCTATTGGCAGAGCGCTTATAAGCAATCCAGCCATTATGCTGGCAGATGAACCGACTGGCAATCTTGATAGTAAGAACAGCGGGGAAATTATTGATCTGTTAAAGATGTTTAATAAAACCTTTAATCAGACTTTGATTGTTATTACTCATGATGAACGAATCGCTTTGCAGGCTGACCGGGTCATTTCTATAGAGGATGGAAGGATCGCCAAGGACGAGGTGATTCGACCATGAATATTGTCAATAAGTTAACAATTAGACATTTAAAGCAAAACAAGAGAAGAACTTTAGTTACGATTATAGGTGTTATCATTTCTGTCGCGATGATTATGGCCGTGACAACGCTAGGTATCTCCTTTTTAGATTTAATGAAAAGACAGACAATCGCAAATGAGGGAGAATGGCATGTTCTTTATAAGGACGTAAATAAGGAACAGCTAGAGGCGATAAAAAGTGATGAAGATTCAAAAAAAGTCATCTTAACAAAGGATCTTGGCTATGCCTATTTGGCAGGGAGCCAAAATGAAAATAAACCATATTTATTTATAAAAGCATATAATTCTGAAGGGCTGCAAAATTTCCCTATTGAGTTAAGCAGGGGAAAGCTGCCAAAAGCAGAAAATGAGGTTGTTCTTTCAGAAGAAATTGTGAATAATGCTCGGGTTGAATACAAGCTGGGAGATCAAATAAAGCTTCAAGCTGGGGAAAGGCAAATAACTAATCAGGAAGGCTTACTAGTCCTATCTCAAACCGATCCATTACAAACAGAGAACGGAAAAATAATTGAAACATTAGAAGAAAAGAAAACAGAAAACTATACAGTTATTGGCATTATGAAGAGGCCTGAATGGGAGCCAACATGGTCACCAGGATATACAATTATCACCTATATAGAAGATAGTAAAATAGGTGCAGAGGATAAGACAGATGCGGCGGTCATTTTAAAAAAGGTAAATCGCTCTTTATATGCTCATGGTGAAGAATTCGCTGAAAACAACAAGATTAACAAGGTTTATTTTAATAATAATTTATTGCGCTATTACGGGGTAACGAATAATGACAACTTAAATGCTACGCTTTTTTCTTTATCGGCCGTCATTATGACAGTTATTATCGTTGGCTCTGTTTCACTCATCTATAATGCATTTGCTATTTCAGTCTCAGAACGTTCCCGACATTTAGGCATGCTGTCGAGTGTTGGAGCAACGAAAAGGCAGAAGAGGAATTCGGTATTTTTTGAGGGCTTTGTAATAGGTGTAATTAGCATCCCAATCGGAATATTAGGAGGTCTTGCTGGGCTTAGCATAACCTTTTTGTTCATTAATTCCATTATTCAAGGGGCATTAGGAGTTACTCAGAAATTAGAAGTGACCCTTACACCAATGACGATCTTCATTGCCTGTGGTGTATCCATTTTGACGATCTTTATTTCAACGTATATTCCGGCGATTAGAGCCTCGAAAATTTCTGCTATTGATGCCATTCGGCAAACTTCAGACGTCAAACTGACTGGCAAGGCTGTGAAAACATCAAAGCTCATTCGCAAGCTATTTGGGTTTGAAGCAGAAATAGGGCTAAAGAATTTAAAAAGGAATAAACGAAGATACAAGGCAACCGTCTTTTCACTTATTATCAGCATTGTACTATTTTTAGCTGTTTCATTTTTTACTGATCATTTAAAGAAATCTCTCGTTCTATCGCAGGATGGTATAAATTATGATCTACAAGTGTCATTGAACTCAAAGGAGTCTGCTGATGATGTAAAGCTAATACAATCGTTTGCAAATCTGGACAATGTGACAGAATCTAATTTTACGAGGAAAATAAGAAATGTGAATTCTTGGATAGAAGAAACATCTATTACGGATATACTGAAGGACAGTGTCAAAAACGATAAAAGTATATTAAAGGATGGAAAGTATCCATACTATATCAATTTAATATCTTTAGATGAAGAAAATCTTCGCTCCTATGCACAAACGGCTGGTGTGGAGTATGAAAAGTTATTGAATCAAGATCAATTTGCAGCAATTGTCATTGATACCATTCCATACGAGGACAATGAAGCGGAAAAGTTTGTGGAGATGAAGGCCGTTTATAAGGAAATTGGCGATGTCATTGAGCTGAACTATATGGATACGTTAACAGGAAAAGAAGAATATTTAAATCAAGTTGTTGTTGCCGGACTGACAGGTCAGCATCCAATGGGCGTTATGCCTGCTGGGCCTGGTGGACTGAATTTGATCGTTTCTGAAGATGTGATGGAAAAGATTGTAGGCGAAAATAATGTGATGGATATACAGACTGCTCTGTTTCTAAAAAGCTCAGATCCAATGGAAACACAAGAGAAAATTGAAGAATTGAAAGAGAGCTATATGTATGTCTTCAATATTTATTTAGGAAGACAGCAGGAAGAACAAACGATCATGATTATGTCCGTCTTTACTTACGGTTTTATTGTTTTAATAACGGCGATTTCAATCGCAAATATATTTAATACAATTTCAACGAGCATTTCCCTTCGAAAACGTGAATTTGCGATGCTGAAATCAGTCGGAATGACACCAAAGGGCTTTAATAAAATGATTAATTATGAAAGCATTTTTTATGGAATCAAGTCATTGCTTTATGGCCTGCCAATTAGTGTGGTTGTCATGTACCTCATTCATCAATCGTTAATGAACAGCTTCAGCTTTAAATTCACGCTTCCTTGGATCGATATTATTTTCGTCATCGCCGCTGTATTTATAATTGTTGGCGCCGCCATGCTATATTCCAGTGCGAAAGTGAAAAGAGAGAATATTATTGATGCTTTGAAGCAGGAGAGTATTTAAAGGTTTAAACGCCCATCTGCATAGACAGTTGACCATGAAGGTAGTTATAAAAGGTTTAAAACGCCCCTTCGTACAGAAAATCCGCCTCAAAGGTAGTTAAAGTAATATCGCAATTGACGGGGCAAAAGTAATTGTGAAGATTTGTACTTAAACTTGGGGGGGTCAGTGGAAGAAAGTAAAAACTTTTTAAGCAACAAATTTATCCCTAGGTTAAAAAAGGCTTTCGATCCTTTTTGTCCAATCCATTAGATGCTTCCTTTCATATGTTGAAATGCAAGTATTTTTCGTGATGAAAGAGGTGAATTTTTCTATGGGGATTAGAAATAAATGTGATAAATGTATATGCGATCAACTAAGTATGTTGGAAGAAAACACAGATGTAGACATCATTGTAGGCGGTGTAAGGCTGGAAGATATAACTTTTAAAAACTTTGACAACAATAATTGCTGCGCCGAGTTTGAAGGTGTAGAAGAAGAAGAGGGTCAAACAATCACTTTAACTATTTTTGTAGATTGCCGTGATATTCAAGCGCTTCTTATTGAAAAAAACTAAATTAGTGGGGCTGACGGGTGCTTTCCTTCAAGAAGGAATAGCACCCTTTATAATTGATGTAAATGAGCAGTATACTTGAATACGATTAATGATAAAATTGAGAAGTATGAAAGACGTGAAAAAGAATATAAACTAGTTGGTTACGATGAAATGGGTTTTAAGATGAAGAAAGGGAGTGCAAAACTATGGATTTTGAAACAGTTATGCAAGAGCTAGAAGCCCTTGGGAAGGAACGAACTAAAAAAATATACATATCCAATGGTGCTCACGAGCCGGTTTTTGGCGTGGCTACAGGTGCTATGAAACCAATCTCAAAGAAAATAAAAATAAATCAACATTTAGCTGAAGAGCTTTTTGCGACAGGTAACTATGATGCCATGTACTTTGCAGGTATTATTGCAGACCCAAAAGCCATGACTGAGTCAGATTTTGATCGTTGGATAGATGCATCGTATTTTTATATGTTGTCCGATTATGTAGTGGCAGTCACTTTATCTGAGTCAGATATTGCACAAGACGTTGCTGATAAGTGGATTGCAAGCGGTGATGAGCTGAGAATGTCAGCGGGCTGGAGCTGCTACTGCTGGCTTTTAGGAAATCGCAAAGACTATGAGTTTTCCGAAAGTAAGATTTCCAATATGCTTGATAATGTAAAAAATACCATTCATGATTCGCCAGAACGCACGAAATCCGCTATGAATAATTTTCTATATACCGTGGGGATTTCCTATTTGCCGCTTCATGAAAAGGCAGTCGAGACCGCAAAGGACGTAGGTATAGTAGAGGTCAAACGTGACAATAAAAAAAGCAGCTTCCTAAACGCATATGAAAGTATTCAAAAAGAAATTGATAGAGGGAAGCTTGGTTTCAAACGAAAATATGTAAGATGTTAATAATTTGCTTTGCATCGGGGTGTTGATCCAAGAAGGATTGACGCTCTTTTTTGTAGAAGTTACTGAGCTAAAATATTTTTATAGAGAGGGGAGATTCTATGGAGGTTATTCATAAAATAAATGATATTAATTTTGGGGTTGCAACCCAATTTGATAGTAAGTATCTTACTCCGATCATACAAAATTTATTGCTTAAAGCGGAAAATGAATGGGATGACTATAATGAAGTATATCACTGCTGTCAATTAATTGAGAATGTCAGAAAAAATAAGAATATGAAAATGGATTTCCATGTAATGATGGAAGATAAAAATTATTTAGGAATTGCTCTTGTTACTAGCGGAATTATCGATTATAAAGTCTTTTTTAAAGAGCCTATATCTATAAGTAAAAATGATAAAGATGTCTTGATATTTAACTATTTTCATATATCTCAAGAAGGTAGAGGGAATGGCCAAATATGGTTTAGAGATATCATTATGCCGTATTATAAATCAAAAAATTTTAAAACAATATATGTAAAATCAAGTCATCAAAAGGTATTTTCAATGTATTGTCGTTTAGGTACAGAAATTGGAGAATATACGAGCAGTAGTGATAATCAGTTATTTATGAGGAAAGGAAAAATATTCAAAATTACACTTTAAGCTCTTTCCAACCAAGCACGGTTATTAAAAAAATTTACACTTTCCGTTCTTGGTGGAGGAATTCCTCTGTCCAAGACGGAAAAGTTATAGGGGCAGTAGGAGTACGGCAGCACAGTTCCACATGATGTGCAAGTTGCAGTTGAAGCTGTGGCTGTCCCTGCTTTACTACCGATATGATAATTTACAATATCCCCAATTACCACTGCGAAAAAATAGATAATGAATAGTAAAAAAATGTTAAGTTACCCCCATCGCGGCAAGAGCACCACATGCAAACAGTAAAGAATCACCCACCCGGTAAGAAAGGGAAAATCACAATTCCCGTTTCCACAAATACGATTAAAAATACAATTTTTCAAGTCTTTTGTAATAAAAAGGACTTTCTCGTTAAAAATAGCACAAGTAAAAGCAAGCAAAGAACCATTAGGACATCCATCCATTCATAATAAGGCGACATGTCGTTATTAATCGCTACATCGACTATTTTAGAACTTGAGGCTCCGCCATCGGCACCGAGGTAAAACCATGAAAAATCCCAAAACCAATGAATTCCTGCCACAAACCATAAGGATTGAGTCACGACATAACAAATAGCAAAAAACAATCCTGCAAAGAAAAGAAAGCCTATTCTAGAAATATCGAAATTTCCATCAATCAAATGCGCCAGAGTAAATAAAACTGCACTAATGAATACAACGGACATGGATGAATGAGGTAACATGCCTACAAGATAACCACGGAATACTATTTCTTCAGCAAAACCGATATATGCTGTTGAAATCAATAAAATAATAGTCGAAAGAATGAGTGCATTCGTATCTACAGATAGATATTGTATTCTAATTGTACCTGTGCTGTACATTACGCTGAATCGAAGTGTTTGATAGAGTATTCCTATTAAGCAACCAAAAAGAAAATAACGCAACCATCCATTTTTCACTTGTAGCCCTAATTGAGACAGACCGCCTAACCTTAGCCATTTGGATATAAAGTGCATTAAAATAATTGAGCACAAGGCAGAAATAGCCCATAATATGTCGTTCTTTTGTGTGACAGTAAAGATGATTGTACGCCAAAGGAATACGAATCCTAAAAATCTAAATACCACGAGTTTCCTCCACACTTTTAATCATTAGTATATTTATCAACCCTATTTACTTTGTGGATAACAAACTTTTCATTATCAACTTAAATTTGATTTTCTATTCTTTACCTATTTTTATTGATATTTCTTTAAAAATGTCCGGCCAGCTATCTATATTTCCCGGCGATTTACCCGTTCGTAAAATAACAATATTATTTTCCGGAGACATATATAGGCACTGTCCATACTTTCCCATTGCAAAAAAGTCTAAACTACCATTATGATTCGGTGTACTATACCACATGTATTTATATCCTATATTACTATTTTCTAAGAATGAGCCTTTATATTCACCATTATTTAAAGGGAATTCGCTAAGTGTAGATAGTTTTATCCATTTTTCATTTAGTATATGCTGCCCATTCCACGTACC
>NZ_JBALPC010000040.1:50059-51277 GCF_036965225.1 Bacillus sp. JJ1474
CCATTAATTAACATGCTGCCTATCTTTATAAAATCTATTGCTTTGAAATTAATACCGCTTTCCATTTTTTCAAAACCTGATTCTCTACTATCTAGACTCCATGAGGCATCACTTTCAGCTCCGATTTTATTCCAAAATTCCTTTTCGAAGTATTCCGATACATGTTTACCCGTACTTCGCTCCAGAATAATGCCCAGTAATAAAGGATGATAATTATTATAATGAAATTTACCTTGGTATTTTGACGTCAGATTTTTATGAGTCAACGCTAAATTACGTAAATCAGGCATATAATACGTTTTAGCATCATCTCCAAACCAGATATTCCCTTCCTCATAGCTGATGTTTGAACGCATCAAAAGTAAATCTTCAATTGTAATCCTCTCCATATTTGTTCCTTTGAACTCAATTATATAATCAGCAATGGACTGTTTTACACTTTTAATATAACCATCTTCAATCGCCATTCCAATTAACAACGAATCGATTGACTTAGCCATTGAGAATGATGTATTAACCGTTTCCTGACCATATCCGTTGTTATATTCTTCTAGCACTACTTTGTCATTGTAGACAATAATAAAAGACGTGGTATTAGTCTCCTCCAGTATGGTATTCAATGGTTTTGTTCTGCCTTTTCCTTTATATGTATAGTCTATTGGCATGACTTTTAGAGATGCATCCAGGTTGTATTTGTAATGATAGGGCTGAGAGCTTTTTTGAATAATCCGCTCAGGAAATACTTTGTAATCCATTACATCTGAATTTCCATTTACTATCGTCCTAAAAACATATTGTGGGGAAAATATTAATGAGGAAACCAATACAAGAAGAACTGAACAGATCAAGAGAATTATTAAGAAACTAAGTAATAGCTTGGTAGTTTTTTTCTTCATTTTACCTCCTTAATTTCTAAAAATAATGCGACTGGAAAGTTATTATTAATTCATTAAGTGAGAAAATGGCTAAAAGAACAGATTTTTCTGTTCTCCATTAATCATTCTTTTCTTTACTCTCTTTATGCAATTTCCTGTTTACTTTGTATTGTTTAGATATCCCTTTAATGATAAAGAAACCTATAATTAAGGCAAATAAGTTTAGTGAATCACCGAAATTAATAGATAGACTAAAGTTGTTATTTATATTTATATCATTCCTGTTTTTGGCAGTGCCTTTAGAATACTCTTCCTGGTTATTCAATTTTATACCCCCAATTTG
>NZ_JBALPC010000041.1:0-13612 GCF_036965225.1 Bacillus sp. JJ1474
GTAGCACTCTTTGGTTACCATTCAACGATGATCTTCTTCATTGCGGTCATCAATAGCACTCTTTGGTTCCCGTTCAACGGCGATTTTCTTCATTGCGTGCGCCATTAGCCCACTGCGAATTTCTATCAATTTTTATTTGCTTCAAAACAACATTTTTTCTATAAAAATATCCTTTTAATAAAAGACAGAATGCAAAGCTCTTTCCGTATAAACCTTGCACAGGTTTCTTCTATATTCCTCAGAAGTGTATAGATCGCTCGCCATTTCCCCTTCATCGGCTGCCAATTGTGCAGCTTCTTTAATCACAGATTCAGACAAGGTTTGGCCTAGAAGCTTATCTTCTACAGAGGTCGCACGGTATGGAACATCCCCGACACCTGTAATGGCGATTTTAATATAATCAATAACATCATTTTCCCCAACCCCAGCAACAACGGCGACTCCGATGACAGGATAACCAGATGCCGGGTGGAAAAATTTAAGATAGGTTGATTTCGTATGCTTAGGCGGAATGGCGAATGAAACGCTCGTTAACACACTATTTTCAGGGAGCATCGTTATCAGCGGTCCTACTATAAAGCTATCAATATTCATCTTTTCAGGGCCATCTTCTCCATGAAAAGCAATTTCCGCATCAAGGACGTAAGCGGCGGCCGGTAAATCTGCAGCTGGATCTGCATGGGCGATATTTCCGCCAATCGTTCCTCGGTTGCGCACCTGCAAATCGCCAATTTGACGAACAGTTTCAGATAATACAGGAATATGTTCTTTTACAATTGGATCATTCGCAACTTGGAAATGGGTCGTGAGTGCACCAATAACGATGCGATCTCCATCCTTTTGAACCCCTTTTAGCTCGGCAATGCGGCTAATATCAATCAGAGCGCCTGGCTCCGATAATCTGAATTTCAAAAGTGGAACTAAGCTATGTCCTCCAGCAATCAGCTTTCCTTCACCGTTACATTGCTGTAACTGTTGAATAGCCTCATCAATAGAATTTACGCGCACATAATCAAATTTAGAAGGTATCAACTTACTTGCCCTCACTTTCTGAAATGGCTCTCCACACCTTTTCAGGTGTAAGCGGCATTTCAATATCTTTTATCCCGTATTGCTCTAGCGCATCCATAACTGCGTTCATGATCGCTGGGGTTGATGCGGTCGTTCCTGTTTCTCCGATTCCTTTTGCACCAAGTGGGTTAACTGGGGATAAGGTTTCTGTAAAAGCCGTTTCGATCTTAGGGAAAAAGCGAGCTTTTGGCAGTACATAATCCATGAATGTACCGGTTAATAGCTGACCATCTTCGTTATAAACTGCTCCCTCCCAAAGTGCCTGGCCAATCCCCTGAGCGATACCGCCGTGCACTTGGCCTTCTGCTGTTAATGGGTTGATTACGCGACCAACATCATCAACTGCTATATATCGTTTGATTTCAATTTGTCCAGTAGCCTTATCAATTTCAACAACCGCAATATGTGTGCCAAACGGATACACAAAGTTTTCCGGGTCGAAAAAGGCCTGAGCTTCTAAGGATGGTTCTAATCCTTCCGGCAAATTCCATGCCATATTGGCTGATTTGGCTATTTCCTGGAATGTGCGTACAAAGCCTGGTTGGCCATTCACTGAGAAGATTCCATTTTTAAATGTAATGTCTTCTACAGAAGCTTCAAGCTCATGGGCAGCAATTTTCTTTGCCTTTTCAATGACACGGTCTGTCGCAAAGGAAACTGCAGCGCCCCCTACGGCTACTGAACGGGATCCATATGTTCCCCACCCCATCGAGATTGACTTTGTGTCGCTAAACACGAGTTCAATGTCATCCATCGGAATGCCAAGCTTTTCTGATACTACTTGCCCAAAGGTTGTTGCATGGCCTTGTCCGTGTGGAGAGGTTCCTGAGTAGACCGTCACCTTTCCAGATGGATGGACTCGAACGGTTGAATTTTCCCAAACTCCCCCTTGGAATCCAATAGCGCCTGCGACCTTAGATGGGCCAAATCCGCATAATTCCACATAGGTGGAGAACCCAATGCCAACAAGTTTTCCTTGCTTGCGTAATTCCTTCTGTTCATCCCGGAACTTATTATAATCAAGAATCTCAAGAGCCTTTACCAGCGGCTTTTCATAATCCCCGCTGTCATATACTAAACCTTGTGCATTTGTAAAAGGAAACTCTTCTTTTTGGACAAAATTCTTCCTTCTAAGCTCTAAAGGATCCATCCCGATCTCTTTTGCGAATAACTCAATTGCACGCTCAATTTGATACGTCGATTCCGGCTTACCTGCCCCACGATAGGCATCAGTTGGTGTTGTATTCGTATAAACGCCGAACGTTTCACATGATGCATGAGGGATTTTATAAGCCCCGGTAATCATTAATCCAAAATCAATCGTTGAAACTCCTGGACCCATTGTCGATAAATATGCGCCGACGTTATGGGTATTTTTCACTCGAATGGCACTTAGCGTTCCATCCCTTTTCCCATATAACTCGACATCAAGGACTTCATCACGTCCATAGTTAGAGGCGGTAAAGTGCTCATTTCTTTCCTCAATCCATTTCACCGGCCGCCCTAAATCCCGTGCTGCATAGCCAACAAGCGCTTCATCAGGATAGACGCCGATTTTTCCGCCAAATCCGCCCCCCATATCTGGAGCAATTACTTGTAATTTGGCTTCTGAGATTCCAAGCACTTCGCTTAAAACCATCCGATGAATATGAGGATTTTGGGAAGTGCACCAAAGTGTCAAGTCACCGCTTCCTGGATTATACTGGCCAATAGCTGCACGTGTTTCAATCGGACTCGGCGCTACCCGCTGTACATAAAAGCTTTGCTTAATAGATACCTCGGCATTTTCACAAACCTCTTCAGGCACTGCTCCCGCTTTCCAATGGAACGCAATATTGTTTTCAATATCGTCATGAACAAGTGGAGCATTGTCTTGCATCGATTTCTTCTGCCCTACAGCAGGAGCAAGAGTTTCGTACTCTACATCAATTAAGTACATAGCATCTCTAACAGCATAGCGGCCTTCTCCAATGACCAGTGCAACACCATCCCCAACATATCGAACACGATCGATCGCTAGTGGATATTGTGGAGCTTCCTTCAGGTCGCATCCCGGGACTAGCCATGAGGAAGGGATACGGCCAATTTTGCCTTCAAGATCTTTCCCGGTATAAATCGCGACAACCCCTGGTGCCTTTAATGCTTCCACCACATTAATGCTTTTGATCATGGCATGTGCATGCGGGCTCCGCAAAATAGCGGCATGCAGCATTCCTGGGAGTACAATGTCATCTGAAAAACTACCATTACCTGTAATCAGCTTAGGATCTTCTTTCCTCTTCAGCCGAGCACCAACAACCTTTGTCATTATGAGCGCTCCTCTCCTACTAATTGAACTTCCGATTCTCTCATTAGCTGTGCTGCATGCTTGACTGCCTCAACAATAAATTGATAGCCAGTACAGCGGCAAATAACCCCTTCAAGGCCTTCGCGAATTTCCTCATCAGTTGGATTTGGATTTTGCTTCAGCAAACCAACCGCTGCAATCATAACCCCTGGTGTACAATAGCCGCATTGCAGTCCATGCTTTTCCCAAAAGCTTTGCTGGATTGGATGTAAATTACCTACTTGCCCAAGACCTTCTACCGTTGTAATTTCGGATCCATCCGCTTGAACAGCCAACATCGTACATGATTTCACTACTTCTCCATCCACCATAACCGAACATGCGCCACACTGACTCGTATCACAGCCAATATGTGTCCCAGTTAAACCAAGATCATCACGAATATAGTGAACAAGCAGCGTTCGCGGCTCTACATCCGCGCATTTTTCTTTTCCGTTGATTTTCACCTTTACATTTACATTTTCGATTGCCATCCACTGCACCTCCCAATTTGTACCTTTAATTACATTAACCTTGGCTCGCTTCAGTAATAATAAAGTTACGTTAGACGAGCTGTTTCGCCTCTTTATCTATATCTTTAAAAAATTGACCAATGACGACCTTCGCTACTCCACTCATGACTCTCTGGCCAACCGAAGCGAGAATACCTGTCAATTTCACATCTGCCTTACATTCAAGTACAGTTCCTTCTTCTGTTTCAATCAAAGCCATTTCAGCATCCGCATCAATTTCACCTGGCTTGCCCTTCCCGGTAACAAGCAGACGGTAAAATTCAGGCTCCTTTTGATCAACCTGCCGGACATCCCCTGTAAAAACTCCCTTTACAGGACCAATACTAATGCCTAGCTCAGACTCAAAAACATTGTCCTCCACCTCAACAAATGACTTACATCCTGGTAACGACCTTTTCAACACCTCCTTATCTTGTATCGTTCGCCATAGCACTTCTCTTGGGATACCCTTGAAAGTATATGTATGCTCAATTTTCAAAGCGACCTCTCCTTATAACAGTTTTGACATCTTGATGTTTATTTTTAAAATTCGAATAATTCCGTTTAAAACCTTGCCTATCACAGCCTTATCCCTTCCTATATAGGAAGGGAGCGATGACCACTTATTTAAATTATTTTCCTAATCGGAACAATCTCCACTCCGCTCGCTTTTAAGGCCTCAACAATTTTCTTGGCTAAAATAGGAGCACCCGGTGTATCTCCGTGAATGCAAATGGTTTCAGCTTTAATCGGAGTATCCTTATCATCATGAGTGATAACCCGTTCCTCTTTCACCATTCGGACAACCCGTTGCGCCATGGCCTCATAATCGGTGATTGCCGACCCTTTCCTCGTCAAAACAATCGAACCGCTTTCAGTATGCTCACGATCCGAATAAGCTTCTTTCGCAACAGGAACGCCCATTTTAATTGCTTCCTCAAACAATTCGGACTGATTAAGAGCGAAAATAATCATTTCCGGATCGATATCGTGAAGCGTCTCTAAAATGGCACGCGCTAATGCCTTATCCTCCGCCGCTTTCATAAATAAAGCTCCATGCGGTTTACAATGTTGGATATTCACTTTTGCTGCAGCACAGAATTCTCTTAAAGCCCCAACCTGGTACATGACATAATCTTTAATTTCTGATGGTGTACAAGTCATGTAGCGTCGGCCAAAGCCCAATAAATCAGGGAATCCTGGATGCGCTCCAATGCCAACATCATATTTCTTCGCCAGCTCTATCGTCTTCCTCATTACATGTGGATCTCCAGCATGAAAGCCGCATGCGATGTTGGCAGAGGTAATATACTGCATCATTTCTTCATCATTGCCTAATTCATAAAGGCCAAAGCTTTCCCCCATATCACAGTTCAAATCTACTTTATACATTGGATCACCTCTCAACTAATTGACCTAAATTTTCTGATAGGAATTGAGTCGTATAGTCTCCATTCATAAATTGGCCGTTTTTCATTACCTTTTGGAGGAGAAGCAGATTTGTTTTTACTCCCTGAATATCCATTTCTTCAAGCACCTTTTGCATTTTGCTAATCGCCTCATCACGTGATGAGCCGTGAACGATGATTTTTCCAAGCATCGGATCATAAAAAGGGGTAACCGTACTTCCGTTAATGAAACCGAAATCATACCTCACATTGTCCTCTGGCAGTTCCATACTCGAAATAACCCCAGGGCTTGGGAAGAAAGTGAACGGATCCTCCGCATAAAGCCTGCATTCAATCGCATGACCTGTTTTCGCGATCTCATCCTGTGTATAAGATAATCTCTCTTTAGCAGCAATCTTCAGCTGAAGCTCAACTAAATCCAATCCTGTAATTTCCTCTGTAACCGGATGTTCGACCTGCAAACGGGTATTCATTTCAAGGAAATAGAAGTTTTTATTTTCGTCAAAAATAAACTCCATTGTGCCGACATTTGTATAATCGATTTGCTTTACACCACGTATGGCCGCTTCCAACAGCTCTTTTCTAAGGGCTTCATCTAAAAACGGTGAAGGACTTTCCTCTATTACCTTTTGGTTTCGTCGTTGGACGGAACATTCTCTTTCAAATAAATGCAGAACATTTCCAAAAGCATCTGCAACAATTTGCACCTCAATATGACGAGGCTTTGAAATCCACTTCTCTAAAAAGACGGTGCCATCATTAAAAAATGAATTTGCTTTCTGCTTTGTCGAATCAAACACCTTTTGTAACTCGTCTTCATTATGCACGAGCTGCATCCCGATACCGCCGCCGCCCGCACTCGCTTTTAACATAAGCGGATAGCCAAGATCGTCTGCAATCTGAATGGCTTCCTTTATAGAATCAATGCTCTTATCCGTGCCCGGCACAACGCTTACGCCTGCTTTTTGCATTTGAATTCGTGCTTCAAGCTTGCTCCCCATAAGGCGAATCGTTTCTGCGGAAGGACCGATAAAAACAATATTTTCCTCCTCACAGCGGCGAACAAATTCCGGATTTTCCGATAAAAATCCATAGCCTGGATGAATTGCATCCGCTTTCGTTTCTTTTGCTACCTGAATAACTTTTTCTACATTAAGATAGCTTTTTTTCGCTTGGGCTGGACCGATGCAAACAGCCTCAGTAGCCTCACTAACATGAGGCGCCTCTGCATCAGCCTCGGAATAGACTGCAACTGTATCGATGCCAAGCCTCTTACAGGTGCGAATAATTCTCCTCGCAATTTCCCCTCTGTTTGCAATCAGCACCTTTTTAAAATAAGCCATCCGCTTTTTCCCTCCTCTTCAGAAAAAATTTACTGTTCAATGATGACTGCTATTTCCTGGCCTGCATCGAGAAGGTCCTCGTCCTCAACAAAGAATTGTGCTAGAACTCCCTCATTCTCTGCTTTTATTTCATAAAAGTTTTTCATGACTTCCACAAGGCCGATCACATCGCCCACTTTTACAGGGGCTCCTTCTTTTATATACACATCCTTATCTGGAGCTGGTTTACGATAGAAAACTCCTGGGATTGGTGTTAGTACTGTTTTTTGTTCAGCCATTTTTTAACCCTCCTACTTGAGCTAATACTTGCTGCTTCATTTGATTGATTTTATCCTGATAATCTTTGCGGATCTCAAGTGCTTCGTGGATATCAACAGCCACAAACCGAACTTTTTCATTTGTTTTGATTTGGGCCATTTTATTTAAATCTGTACTAATAATGGTACAAATCGTTGCGTATCCTCCACCTGTCACGGCATCGTTTAAGAGAGCGATCGGCTCTACCCCATCAGGCACCTGAATGGATCCAATCGGATAGCCTAAATCAACAACATTCGATGGATTGCTTCCAGCTCCAAATGGCTGTTCACGTTCAACGAAATTTAAGCGCTCCCCTTTAAATCGATAGCCAACACGGTTCGCTTCCGGTGTTACTGTCCATTCTATTGAGAAAAACCTTTCTTTACTTTCCTCTGTTAATCGATAACTGCATAATCCTAAAACAACACGGACGTCATTTGTTTTAGAAAAAGCAGGGATCAGTTCATCACTAATACGGGTTCCGGTAGCGATTTCTGTTTCGTTATCGCTGCCAATCGTTAATTCATCACCTGCTTGAAGAGCCCGCCCCTCAAAGCCACCTATGCCACACAGTGTATAGGTAGAGCGTGATTCCATGATCAGAGGCACATCAATTCCTCCAGCTACAGCTAAATACACACGTGCACCTTGTTTAATAAAATCGAATGAAAGCACATCTCCAGCCTTCACTTCAAGCGTTTCCCACATCGAAACAGGCTCACCATTGATTTTCGGCGGCATCTCACCGCCCGTAATGGCAACGGTTGCATTCTGCTGAAATTCTAAGACTGGCCCCATATAAGTGATTTCAAGAACAGCGGCATTTTCCTTGTTTCCAACAAGTAAATTGCTCGCAAAGTAAGAGTATTTATCCATGGCCCCTGATGGAGGCATTCCCACTTCATAATGGCCAATTCTGCCAGAATCTTGAACAGTCGTTTGAAGCCCAGGGTTAATTACTTTAATCATGCATACAACCTCCTTAACACGGAATCTGAAAATGCTTTCGGATTTTCGAGTACCTCTTGAGGCTTAAACGTAATTTCCTTTGTTAAATAGCGGAAATCCCCACTTTCCACTTCTTTTCGAATGTCCTCGTATTCCTCCATCGTAATGCTTCGATATCTGAAAACATCCCCCTGTCTAGGGAAGGTCATAGAATCTTTAAAATCATGCAATCGCTGTTCTTTTTCATAAATTGGTGCCGCAGCCGTCCCAAATAGCTGGTATCCACCCGCTCCTTGTACAGGGTATATAACGGCAAAGGCTCCGCCAAATCCAAATGCTCTCTCTGGTGTATACGTTCTAGGGCGAACATATTTAGGTGCTTCGATTTGCTGTTCTCGAGGCACCATTTGATAGCACCATGGCAATCCCGGAACAAACCCAATCATCGAAACAAGATACGGGCTATCGGTAATCGATTTAATGAGTTCTTCTTTAGATTGAAAACCATTTGTGCGGGCTACATATTCGAGGTCTGTTGCTGTCGGATCCTGATGCCGGTCCCTGAAACGCATTAACGCCTCATGTGTCCAAGGGTCTTCGAATAAGATCGGAACATCAACTGCACGAGCTGTAATTTCAAAGTTTTCTAATGAAACATTCTGTTCTAGTTCTTTCAATTTTGAAATTAATTTATCAGGGTGAATGATATCAGGATTAAAACGAATCATATAAGATGCATTGGAAGGACAAATATCTAGAATTCCTGGCAGCTTTTCCTCTCTCAACGTCTTTGTAATCGCCATGGCCTGAAAATTTGTTTCCAAACTCATCGCTTCAGATAATTCCACAAAAATAAACTCATCACCGCCATATTCATAACGGGTCAATGGACTTCACCTCACTGAAAGTATTTATCTACTAATATTGCAAATTCCATGCCAAGATAATATTTATCTATTTTTCTGATTATTTGTTTGAAGGTCATGAAAAGCGCAGTTAAATCTTTCAAAATTGAAACATTGTTTTGCGATATTGAAAGATTGTGTTAAGCCAATTTTCGAATAGAGATTAGTGATTGGGAGCTGGCGATATATCCGAAAACTTGCGGGTATCCAATTGAAGGTCGCGGATATATTCGAAAACTGGCGGATATCAACCGAAAGTCGCGGATATATTCGAAAACTGGCGGATATCTTTCGAAAGTCGCGGATATATTCCTTAACTGGCAGACTTATTTGCGAAAGTGACCTTAATATTTGCGAAGGCTGCCGATATTTTCTCTTTCCTACCGATAAAATCTAGAAAACTCATTTATCTAAACAAAAAGGACTGCATCATCTTTTATCAAAAAGATTTGCAGTCCTTTTTCTTAATTTCTATTAAAAACGACTAGTTTCTGTTCCGTCATTTCTTCGATTGCATATTTTATACCTTCCCGGCCGACTCCGCTTTCTTTAACCCCGCCGTATGGCATATGATCCACACGGAAAGTTGGGATATCATTGATCATAACTCCTCCAACATGCAGCTGCTGTGCTGCGGTTAAGGCGGTATGGACATTGTCTGTATAGATTCCAGCTTGAAGCCCATATCGAGAATCATTTACAAGCTCAATCGCCTCATCAACAGATTTCACTTTATTTATCAGCACAATTGGCGCAAATACTTCCTGACAGGATATCTTTAGAGAAGGATCGGCATCTAATAGAACGGTCGGCAATAATATATTCCCCTCAGATGTCCCTCCTACAACCACCTTCGCTTCCTGCTGTTTCGCCTCCTCCAGCCAATCAAGTGTCCGCTGCACATCTTTTGCTGTAATTAAGGCGGAAACATCTGTCGCCGGATCAAGCGGGTCACCGATATTCAGCTGCTTCGTTGCTGCGACAAATTTTTCAACGAAAGCCTCATATAAGTCTTCATGAACATAAACCCGCTGCAATGAGATGCAAACCTGGCCTTGAAAGCCGAATGCACCTGCTACACAACGTGAAATAATTTTATCAATATCAATCCCTTTATCAATAATGACTGCCGCATTCGAACCTAATTCCAGCGTAACACGCTTTAGCCCAGCTTTATTCCGGATTCCAATCCCTACCGCAGGACTTCCTGTAAAAGAAATTTTTTGAACACGATCATCCTTCACAAGCTTTTCACCAATGATGGATCCGCTGCCTGTAACAACATTTAAGGCACCAGCCGGCAATCCAGCTTCCTGGAATAACTCAGCAATGAAAAACGCCGATAACGGTGTTTGACCAGCCGGTTTCAAAACAACTGTATTTCCTGAAGCAATAGCTGGCCCTACTTTGTGTGCGACTAAATTCATCGGAAAATTAAAAGGGGTGATCGCGCCAATCACTCCAATTGGTTCACGCACTGTGTAGGCAAGTCTTCCTTCCCCGCCCGGTGCTGCATCAAGCGGAATCGTTTCCCCATGAATTCGCTTCGCTTCTTCAGCAGCAAATTTATAGGTCTGGATGGTGCGACCTACTTCCGTCCTTGCAGCAGATATTGGCTTAGCAGCCTCAGTAGCAATGATTTCAGCGGCCTCTTCAGCCCTCTTCTCTAATAGAAATACAACTTTTTCTAAGATTTGCGCCCGTTGATGGCTTGGCATAGCCGCCATTATTTTTCTCGCATTAAAGGCTGCCTCTAATCCTGTTTCAACCTCTTCTACCGTTGCTGCTGGGATCTCGGCTATCACCTTTCCACTGTAAGGAGAGCTAAGTGGTACATATTGACTTGCCTCGACCCACTCCCCATTAATGAATAATTTCTTCTTCAATTAGATCTCTCCTTAATCATTTTTCTTATTAGTTTTATATTCTTCTTTACTCGCCCAAAAACCTCTATTACTTTAAAACCTCCGCTTCAATTGCCGCAATCGCATCATGGAGGATTTCAAGCATTCTTGCCATTTCTTCCTTATTGATGATTAACGGCGGAGAAAATACAACAGTGTCTTGGCCATCGAACACGACAGACCTGCAAATGAGTCCCCGTTTTGCCGCTTCCGTTACAACCATTGGTGCTACTGGAGCTGTAAATTTCTCATTTGTCTGTTTATCCTTAACTATTTCGATGCCGCCCATTAATCCAAGACCTTTGACCTTGCCGACAATTTGCCGCTCGCCTTGAATCCATTTAAACCCTTTTAGCATTTCACTTCCCATGATTTCTGCATTCTCAATTAGGTTTTCCTCTTCAATGATTTCAATATTTTTCAATGCGACTGCACAAGCCATTGGATGCCCGCTATACGTATAGCCATGCAACAAGGTCCCTGTCGACAGCTCAGTAAAATCTTGGTGGATTTTTTCCGATATCATTACTCCGCCTAATTGGGCGTAGCCACTCGTCACACCTTTTGCAAAGCACATCATATCTGGCACGACCCCATAATGCTCAATCCCAAAGTATTTCCCTGTCCGGCCAAATCCTGTAATCACTTCGTCTGTGATAAATAAAATGCCATATTCATCACAAATACTTCTAACTTCCTTAAAATAGTCATCTGGCGCGACATGCAGTCCGCCCGCTCCTTGCACAGGCTCTGCAATAAACGCCGCAATTGACTCTGGCCCTTCCGCTTCAATCACATCTCGCAAATCTTGAGTTGAAAAATGATCTGCATAGCAGAAATCTGGATCAAATGAGTTCGTAAAATCGCGGAACGGCTTCAAGCCAGTTGCATTTGTCGATCCCATCGCTACCCCGTGATAGGACTTCGTTCGAGAAATTATCTTTTTACGATTCGGCTGCCCTTTTAAAATCCAATAATGGCGCGCCAATTTATAAGCTGTATCATTCGCCTCCGAACCTCCGGAAGTAAAGAATGCGGCACTTAAATCCCCAGGTGCAATTTGGGCGAGCTTCGCAGCCAAACGAATAGCGGGCTCATTGCTAAAAGTGGCAAAGCATGAGGAAAACGCTAGCTTGGACATTTGCTCCATCGCCACTTTCCCTAATTCCTCTCTCCCATGCCCAACATTCACATTCCATAGAGAAGACATCCCATCAATGACCGTGTTCCCCGCCATGTCTTGAAGGTAAACCCCTTTCCCTTCAGTAAAAATAAACGATGGCCCCTGATCTTGCTGCTGCTTTATAGGAGAGGTCGGATGCAGAAAATGTTTCTTATCTAAGTCCATTAATTCCTGAATACTATTCATATCTTTTATCATGATTTAATTCCTCCTAGAAAAATATAGTTTCGTTCTTATATAAGTAGTAAATGCAAATTTTATGCCAACTTTTAATTAAATTCTTTTATCCATCCTGACTCTAAGAAATTAAGCGGACATGAAATCCGTTATTTCCATTAAATAACCCTAATTTAAGGGCTAAGCGGACACTCGTACGTTATTCACGAAATAACACAAGAAAATCATTCCTTTTTTACAAAAAAGTGGAACCAATGTCCGCAAAGAAACGGAATTACCCCATTTTCGGCCAAATAACTGCCCTGATGTCCGCTAAGATGACAATAGCAAACAAAATAGACCAAATCAGTATTGCGATTTGGTCTGCTAATTCGTATGCACTTAACAATTCTTCTTCACAAAACAAACAAATGACTCCAATTTAAACGTAACTTCCACATCGCCATCATTATTTTGGAACATAGATCTTAATGACGGTGTCAGGGATTTATTAGAATAAGTAGTCTGGAGCATCCTCAAATTAATTATTAACACTGTTAATACCTTTACAATAATTATAGTTATGACATATCTGTGAAGTCTATTGTACTTTAAATAAAAACGTTGTATATTAAGAGTGTAGAAAGTAAGTGAAAAACTTCACAAACTTTCACCCCAAGCTGACAGCTTAATACAAATATTTTTTTAATACATCTTGTGAAAAGTTTCACAAACTAAAATTAAAGGGGAGATTTCTCATGATGAACTTTTTAAAAGGGCCGAAAATGGCGATAGTATGGACCGTATTAAGAATATGGTTAGGTATTCAATGGATTGAAGCAGGATTTCATAAAATTACTGGTGGATTTGATGCAGGTATCTTCATACAAGGCGCAATTGCAAAAGCTGGTGGAGATCATCCTGCAGTTCAAGGCTGGTACGCAGCATTCCTTGAAGGAATTGCACTACCCAATATAGAATTATTCAACATTCTTATCCCATGGGGAGAGTTCCTAGTTGGCTTAGGTTTAATCATAGGAGCAGCAACTATTCCAGCATTACTTGCGGGTGCGTTCATGAATCTTAACTTCTTAATGGCAGGAACAGTAGGCGTTAACCCAGTTCTTTATACTGCAGCAATCATCCTATTATTCACTGGAGCAGCAGGTTACTTCTACGGAGTTGACAGATTCGCAGTCCCTTATGTTAAGAATTTCTTCAATAAAAAGAAAAACTTACCGAAAGAAATGAAACCTACTGTAGCATAAATATTGCACAAAAAAAGTAAGTGATTCCATGTGAATCACTTATTTTTTTACTTACTGAATCGAACCTGAAGATTAGGAAAAAACTAATCAGCTTTCGCACCATCAATATCTATAAGAATGAAGATGTGTTAAACGATCCCCCTCAATTCATGGATTATGAATAGGTACACGCTAACTTAATATGGACTAAAGATTTCAAGAGGAACATTAATGTTTCATTATTATTAAAAGTTAATAGCATTCATAACCAAATTAACCATTCTGTTAAATGGAGGGGAATAATGTTG